>JARRRD010000077.1:4357-13378 GCA_037381085.1 Candidatus Sulfobium sp. | reverse complement strand
TCTATTATATTTCTTGAATTTTCGAAGACTGATTCGACCCTTCCGGCTTCTATGCCCGCCGCAAGAAGCACCTGTCTCCCCATATCGCGGGTAATCAGGTCGGACGGGCCGTGACTGTCCGTATTCATGCACAGGGGGACCCCGAACCGCAAGGCTTCCCGTGCTACGTATCCGTTGGACAGTGAGTGTCCCTTTCTGGAGGTTATCTCCAGGGATATGTTCTTTTCCTTGGCGAAAAGAAGGTCCTCGGTGGATATGAGGCCGGGATGAGAGACTATGTCGGCCTCTGCTTCGATCGCCGCCCTGTTAGTCCCTTCCCTGACAGGCTCGACGATCGTCTCCCCATGGACGACAACGATCTTTGCCCCAAGACTTCGGGCCTCCCTGACAAGATCGGGTATCAGATCAGGCGGCGCATGGGTAATCTCCGCACCCGGCAGGACCGTCAAAGAGACATACCTGCTGATCTTCTCTATCGCTCTTACTATCCTGGGGATAATGAGATCGATATTCGAGGCATCGATGTGGTCCGTGATCGCAAGGGCTTCGTATCCCATGGCTTCGGCCCTCCTGATCAACTCGAAAGGGATGAGCTCGCCGTCGCTGAATATGCTGTGGGTATGTAAATCGATCATCCTAAAAAGATACAGGAAGAAAGGGAAAAATGTAAAGTTCGCGCACAGAAAACGTTATAAGATAGCCGCCCTTGCCAGGGTCAGGACTGTCACGTCTTCGGCCCCGGCTTTCCGAAGCCGGAGCGAACATTCGTCTGCAGTGGCGCCGGTGGTCATGACATCATCCACCAGAAGCAGCCGCATGCCAGGGAAATCCCTGACGGTTTCGAAAACTCCCTTCAGGTTTGTCCGGCGCTTTCGTGCGGAAAGGCCTATTTGTGGCGGCGTATCCGAGATTTTCAGGAGGCCGTCGATGATAAGAGGGATTCCGGAACGGTCGGACACTATTTTTGCAAGCAGAAGGGACTGGTTGAAGCCGCGCTCCCTCAGCCCCCTGATGCTCAGGGGCACCGGCACTACGGCATCTACCCCCTCCAGATCGAAGTCGAGGAGAAACCTTCCGAGAGGCCTGTGGAGTCTTCTTATCCCGTGGAATTTATAGAAATGTATAGCCGACGCAAGTTCATCCTTGTAGAGCCCGTAGCTCATCGCGCGGGAGAAAGAGGGGCGGCGTCTCATGCAGTCGGAACATATGCCGCCGTGGGAGGATGAAAAGGGGGCCGAGCAGATGCTGCATGCGGGACCGGAGTATTTGCCGATCGCGGACCAGCATTTCGTACAGAAGGGGGCATACCGGAGATTGTCTGTCCGGGCCTGGCAGGAAGGGCATTCGGAAGGGAAAAGGATGCCTGCAATGCTGTTGATCAGGCCGGTGGCGTGAAAGATGCCCCGCATTTGCCGCATCTAAGAGCTTTCAGGATTCCTGATCTGCGTACCCGGTTCCGGATGCCGCAAAAGGAACATATGATTATAGAGAAGTCCCGTGAGTCAGGCACGGTGGGGCGGGCCTGCCCGTCTTCGTTCGGAGATACCGTTTCACTGTCTTTTTCTTTCGTGAGCGGCGAGTCGTTCGAGAGTGACTTAATAAAATCAACGAAAACGGGATCGCTTTCCACTATCTCGACCCCCATGCCGTTTCTGAGAGAAACCGCCGGGGTCTTGAGGGCCATCTTTACCCTGCCCTTCAGAGCGGCCGTTCCGCCGCCGGGCAGATGTACCGTTATATCAATCAAGGTTCCGGTTGCGAACGCATGGTTGGTCCTGACAAACATTCCGCCGAGAGAGAAATTGCTCGATATGCCGCGATAGTGCCTGTCGTTCGCCGAGAATTCCACTTCGAGACGGCGCATGAACCTCCGGTAATGTCGCTTGATCTTCAAAACTGGTCTCTGACGGTTATCAACTCGTCCCGTTTCTCTCCCGTCGAGATAACGTCGATGCGGACACCCGCCAGGACCT
The DNA here is from genome assembly GCA_037381085.1 of Candidatus Sulfobium sp. Taxonomy (GTDB): domain Bacteria; phylum Nitrospirota; class Thermodesulfovibrionia; order Thermodesulfovibrionales; family UBA6898; genus JARRRD01. The sequence goes on along the minus strand of JARRRD010000077.1, from coordinate 11,405 downwards.
CTATTCTCTTCATGTAGGCCCGCGCCTGCAAAGGTAATTTCCGGAATTCACTGATGCCTACCGTGGACGTGCCCCAGCCTTGCATTTCTTCATAGACGGGGGTGCATTTTTCGAAGACTCCGGGCTCTTTTGGAAAATTGGTGTATGTTTTCCCCCTGTACTTATAGCCCGTGCATATCTTGATTTTCCTGAGACCATCGAGTATGTCCAGTTTGGTGACAGCGATCCCCGTCAGGCCGTTGATCATGGCGGCATGCCTCAGGATCACCGCATCGAGCCACCCGCAGCGCCGCGGCCGTCCCGTGGTTGCGCCGAATTCACCGCCCCTTGCCCTCAATCCCTCTCCGGTCGGCCCGCTCATTTCGGTCGGAAACGGTCCCTCTCCGACACGGGTCGTATATGCCTTGACGACACCAAGGACCCTGGATATCTTCGTCGGGCCTATTCCCAGGCCGGTGCATGCCCCTCCGGCGATTGAATTCGATGACGTGACATATGGATAGGTGCCGTGGTCTATGTCAAGGAGTGTCCCCTGCGCGCCTTCAAGGAGCAGATTCTTCCCCTCCGAGATGGCGCTGTTGACGACAATGTCCGTGTCTGCAATATGTCTCTTAAGACGCCTTCCGTATGCGCTGTACTCTTCAAAGATTGCGCGCGCACTGAACCCGCGGGACCCGTAGAGGTTTTTCATAAGAAAATTTATCTGTTTGAGGTTTGCCTTCAGTTTGTCCATGAATCTCTCAGGGGCCAGAAGGTCCCCGACCCTTATGCCAGTCCTCGCCATCTTGTCCACGTATGTGGGCCCGATGCCGCGTCCGGTGGTGCCGATGCACTTCTTGCCCTTCGCTTTTTCGCTGGCGCTGTCAAGTGCGAGGTGATACGGCATGATAACGTGTGCATTCCTGCTGACGAGGAGGTTGCCGGCAACGCCGATGCCTCTCTTCCTGAGACCCGTAATTTCCTTCAGCAGCGAGGCCGGTTCCACGACCACGCCGTTACCGATAACGCAAAGGGTATCCTTGTGGAGTATTCCCGAGGGAATGAGATGGAGGATATATTTTTCATCGTTGATAACAACGGTATGGCCTGCATTGTGCCCTCCCTGATACCGGGCGACAACGTCCGCCTTCTCAGTGAGGACATCAACCAGTTTCCCCTTGCCTTCATCTCCCCACTGTGTGCCGACAACAATAACTGTGGACATTTCAAACCTCGCTTTATGATATTGAAATAAAGTACGACAGGGCCGGCTCTAAGCCGGCACTAAAGACATATATGTTTTACAGAAAGAATGTTGGGCAGTTTCCTGACCTGTTCCAGTATCTCGGAAGTCGGGGCCGTGTCGATGCTCACTACGGAAATGGCGGTCCCGCCGGCCTTCTCCCTCCCGAAGTGCATACGGGCGATATTGATGTCATTCCCGCCCAGGAGGTTACCGATGTTGCCGATCACCCCCGGCTTGTCGTTGTTGTACATCAAAAGGAGCTCACCTTCCGGTACTATCTCCACCTTGAAGTTGTCGATCAGGATGATGCGCGGGTCTTTCTTGCTGAAGAGGGTGCCGGCTACATAACTTTCCCGTGACCCCGCCTTGATCCTCAGGGCGATCACGCTCTGGTAATCCCCGGAATCCTCACTCTTGGTCTCCTTCACTTCTATCCCCCGCTCCCTCGCTATAAAGGGCGCATTGACGAAATTGACCGTTTCAAGCAGGATCGGTGCGAGAAAACCCTTGATGGCCGCTATCGTGACGGGGGCAGTGTTTATCTCGGCCGCGTCCCCCCGGTATTCGATAGTGATCTCCGTGGCCCCTTCCTCCAGTATCTGGGACGAAAAGCCCCCTAGTTTTTCCGCCAGGTTTATGTAAGGCTGGAGACGACGGACCTGATCGGCCGGAATGGAGGGGAAGTTCACGGCGTTCCTGATGGTCCCGTGGACGAGGTAGTCCGCCACCTGTTCGGCAACTGCTAAGGCCACATTTTCCTGGGCTTCGGCAGTGGACGCACCGAGGTGGGGCGTGCAGATGAGGTTGTCCAGGGCCAGGAGCGGATGGTTCTCGGGCGGCGGTTCTTTTTCGAGCACGTCGAGCGCGGCAGCAGCCACCTTTCCGCTCTTAAGAGCCTCATAGAGGTCCTCCTCGTTTATGATCCCTCCGCGTGCGCAGTTGATTATTCTCACGCCGTCCTTCATTTTCCCGATAGTCCTGGAGTTGATGATCCCCTTTGTCTCCGGGGTCAGCGGGGTGTGGATCGTTATGAAATCGGACTGGGCAAAGAGTTCGTCCAGGGAGACCTTTCTTATGCCTGCCGCCTGCGCGCTTTCTTCGCTCAGGAAGGGGTCGAAGGCGATAACGTTCATTTCGAAGCCTTGAGCCCGCTTTGCCACCTGGCTCCCTATGTTGCCGAGACCCAGGATTCCAAGCGTTTTATTGAAAAGCTCGACGCCCATGAATTTCTTCTTCTCCCACTTCCCCGCCTTCATCGATGCCGTAGCCTGCGGTATAAGCCGGGCGGTTGAAATAAGCATGGCGAAGGAATGTTCGGCAGTTGTTACGGTATTCCCGCCGGGGGTGTTCATCACCACAATACCCTTCTTGGACGCAGCGTTCTTGTCGACGTTGTCGAGGCCGGACCCTGCCCTGCCGATCACCTTCAGTTTCACGGCGGCATCTATTATTTCCGACGTTACCTTCGTGGCCGACCGTATGATCAGACCGCTGTATTCCCCTATGCACGACTTGAGTTCCTCCGGGCTCATCCCGGTCTTCACATCGACCTCAAGCCCCGCCTTCTTCAGTATCTCGATGCCTTTGGCTGCGATATTGTCACTAACGAGAACCTTCATTCCTCCTCCTGGACCATCAATAGTTCCTGCGCGGCGGCAACCCCAGTGCCGAGTTTCAGCGGGTGGCCCAGGCCCTTCAGGACCATCTCCACACCGGCTATGGCGGTTATCACATCGAATGTCCCCGCATAGCCGAGATGGGCGATCCTGAATATCTTCCCTTTTGCCTGTCCCTGGCCGCCTGCAGCGGTAATGCCGTATTTTACGCGCAGGTTCTTGTAGATCTCCTGTCCGTCGATCCCTGCCGGGGCCTTGATTGCCGTGACGGCGTTGCTCGGAGACTCCTTCGAAAACATCTCGAGCCCGAGAGCCCTTACCGCCTCCCTCGTTGCTTTCGCCAGCTTTTCATGACGTGCGAAGGCACTTTCAAGCCCCTCGGCCTGCAGTATCTTCAGGCTTTCGTTCAGGCCGATTATGAGCGTCACCGGCGAGGTGAAACTGGTCTGGTTCTTTGCAAGGGACTCCCGTTCCTTCCGGAAGTTGAAATAGAATTTGGGAGAAGTCGCCCTTTCGGCAAAGGCCCATGCCTTTTCACTGACGCCGATGAAGGCAAGTCCCGGAGGGAGCATGAGACCCTTCTGCGAACCTCCTATCATGACGTCTATGCCCCATTCGTCCATCCTGAGGTCGTGGGCCACGAGGGCCGAGATTGCATCCACGACCAAAATCGTGTTTTCGTATTTCTTCACGATATCCGCGAGCGCCCTGATATCGTGATAGACACCGGTGGAGGTTTCCGACGCCTGTACGAAAACCCCCTTTATCGAGGGGTCGCGCTGAAGCGCCTCTTCGACTTCCGCGGGTTTTACGGCAAAGCCCCAGTCAAACTTCATCTCCCGCACATCGAGGTGATAGGCCTTGCATATCTTTGTCCAGCGTTCGCCGAAGTTTCCCCCGTTTACAACAAGAGCCCTGTCGCCGGGGCTGAAAAAGTTGTTAACGGTCCCGACCATTCCCCCTGTGCCGGTGGAGCATATTATCAGAACGTCATTTTTTGTCTGGTATAACCACTGCAGCCCCTTCTTTGCCGAATCGAGCACCGGCAGGAAATCCGGCGACCTGTGGTGAATGATGGGCATCGCCATTGCCAGGAGAGCCTCCGGAGGGACAGGGGTCGGACCGGGCGCCAACAGATATCGTTTTAACATCGAAACCTCCTTAATGCAAATCAGGTATCAAGTTCCGGGACCGGTCAAAGCACCTCAGTCTCCGCTGGAATCCCGAAGCAAATTAAACCTTGAAAGTTAAGAATTCGGGCCGAACGTCCGTCAAGGACAGACTTTACAACATCTCAACCAGACTATTATAATGAATTAGTTATGAAAAATAAAATACTTATCGGCACCTCTATTTTACTTGTCGGTTTTCTTCTAGGTGGCCTTTCATTCTATCTTTTGGGGAGATATGCCGGAAGACAGGGCGTTTACATCCCGATGTCTCCTCCGCGAGTCTCCAGGCAGGTGCTTGAAACGGGGAGGGCTTTTTCCGATATCGTAAGGTCGGTCTCGCCCGCGGTAGTGAATATTTCCACCACGAAGACGGTGCGGAGAGATTCAGGGTCTTTTTTTGACGATCCTTTTTTTGATTTCTTAAGCCCCTTCAGGGATTTTAAGACGCCCAGAAAGTGGAAGGAGCAGAGTCTGGGCTCGGGAGTCATCGTATCCGATGACGGCTACATTCTCACCAACAACCACGTTGTCGAGCATGCCGACGAGGTCATGGTCACGCTCTCCGACAACCGGTCTTTCAGGGCTAAGATTATCGGGACCGATCCAAAAACCGACATGGCAGTGATCAAAATCAATAGCAGGGGGCTTCCCGCTGTCCGCTGGGGAAATTCGGACAAGCTTCAGGTGGGGGAGTTTGTCCTTGCCATAGGAAGCCCTTACGGGTTGAACAATACCGTTACCATGGGCATCATCAGCGCCGTGGGCAGGGCGAATGTCGGGATAGCTGATTATGAGGATTTCATTCAGACGGATGCGGCGATAAATCCCGGCAATTCCGGAGGTCCGCTTGTAAACATCAGGGGAGAAATGATCGGGATCAATACGGCTATTTTTTCGCGTTCAGGCGGTTACCAGGGCATCGGGTTCGCGGTCCCCAGTAACATGGCACATCTCGTAATGAAACAACTGGAGAAGACGGGCAGAGTGACGCGTGGATGGCTCGGAGTCACAATACAGGAGCTGACTGCGGAACTTTCCGCCAAGTTCGGTGCCGACAGCACCAATGGTGCTCTCGTAGGAGATGTGCTGAAGGGGGGCCCCGCCGAAAAGGCAGGCATACGGAGGGGGGACATCATTGTGGAATATGATGGAAAACGGGTGAGGGATGTGGGAACCCTGAGGAATATGGTCGCTGAAAGCTCCGTGGGTGTTACGGTGCCGGTCACGATCATGAGGGCCGGCAAGGAATACAGACTCAAGGTCAGGATTGCGGAGCTTCCGGCAGAGGTTGTCAAGGCGGCTCCGGCCGAAAGTGGAGGCGATTCCCTCGGGGAAGGACTGCCCGGCCTGAGTGTCGTTGAGCTGACAAGAGAAATCGGCAAACAACTCGGCATTGGAAGGGGAGAGAGGGGAGTAGTTGTGGTGAAGGTTGAAGCGGGAAGCAGTTCCGAGGAGGCCGGGATAAGGAAGGGGGACGTGATACAGGAAATAGACAGAAAAAGAATAGCAGGCGTTGGGGAATATAACAGAATCGTTTCGGCCCTCAGCCCGGACGAAACGGCCCTTCTTTTTATCAACAGGGGTGGAAAGAAGTTTTACGTTGCACTGAGGGTGTCTTAGAGGCAACTGCCCGGGCGCAGCGTCTCCATGTTGATCGGAATTGCACTCTCTGCGGGCGGTGCACCGAAAGGAGGTGAAAATCATGGTGATAATATTCAAGCTGGCGGTGTTTCTTCTTTTTTCCCTGTCCGGATACCTGCTGGGTCTTCAATACGGATATCCTGTTTCCGGAGTCATATGCGGAATGATTTTGGGTATCATGACGACTTTCGCCGACAGCGCGCTGAAGAAAGTCAACTTAGGGACGATCTTCGGCGGCATAACAGGTCTGGGGGCGGGACTGATCTTTGCGGCGCTCCTTCTCGTGCCGATCAGACTCCTGCTGGGAGAAGAAACCCTTGCGGTCTCTTTTGTCCTGGAGGGCATCTTCGGTTACGGTGGCCTCCTTATCGGATTGAGCCGTGGAAAGAGCATCACCATCCCCGGTATTTTCAGACTGCTCCAGGGAAACGGTTTTGAGGAAAATCTCAAGATTCTGGATACAAGCGTCATCATAGACGGACGCATCGCGGACGTGTGTGAGGCCGGCTTTATAGAAGGGACCTTTGTAGTGCCCCAGTTCATTCTCCAGGAACTGCAGTATATCGCTGATTCGCAGGACTCTACGAAAAGGGCCAGGGGGAGAAGGGGACTTGATGTTCTCCACAGGATACAGAAGATGTCCAACATAAACGTGAGGATCATCGACGAGGACTTCCCCAAGATCAGGGAAGTGGACTCCAAACTGGTAGCCCTGGGTAAGCTGATGAACGCCAAGGTCATCACGAACGACTTCAACCTGAACAAGGTCGCCCAGCTTCAAGGGATTTCAGTCCTGAACATCAATGAACTGGCCAATTCACTGAAGCCCGTCGTTTTGCCCGGTGAAACCATGAGGGTTTTTGTCCTCAAGGAGGGAAAAGAGTACAATCAGGGGGTCGCGTACCTCGATGACGGCACCATGGTGGTGGTTGAGAACGGACGAAAATGGATAGGGAAGAACACCGAAGTGACGGTTACGAGCGTACTTCAGACTACGGCGGGAAGAATGATCTTTTCGAAGCCGAGGGAAGAAGCCGAGAAGGAGGAATTCAGAACGGTCAGCAAGGGGGTAGAGGGCTGACATGTGCGAGATGAGCGGGTGAAGGAGGGGGTCATAGCCATTGTTCCGGCAGCCGGAGCAGGAAAGCGATTCGGGGACGGCACAAACAAACCCTTCGAGATGCTGGGCGACAAACCGCTGATGCTCTGGGCCGTCGAAACACTTGGGAGCCTGCCGGAGGTCGCGGAGATCATACCGGTAATCAAGGAAGACCACATGGAATCGGCCGCCGAACTGTTTGAGCGTTGCAATGTCCGGAAGGTGAAGCGGATAGCACCGGGGGGAAGGGAAAGGCAGGATTCGGTGTTCCATGGCCTGAATCTCGTCGAAGGCA
>JARRRD010000077.1:0-4331 GCA_037381085.1 Candidatus Sulfobium sp. | reverse complement strand
GCCGCTGATAGAGCCCCACATAGTGAAGTATGCACTGGGGGAGTTGAAGGACTGCGACGGTGTTGTCGTTGGTGTTCCGGTCAAAGATACGATCAAGGAAGTCTCAGAAGGCCTCGTTGTGAAGACTTTGCGCCGCGATCTCCTCTGGGCTGTCCAGACGCCGCAGATATTCCGTTATGAGACGATCCGGCATGCCTATGAAAAAGCCTTTGCCGATTCATTCTCTTCCAGCGACGATTCCGCACTTGTCGAGCGGTACGGAGGAAAGGTGAAGGTCGTGATGGGTTCCTACACGAACATCAAGATTACGACTCCCGGAGATCTGCTGATCGCCGAACAGTTCCTCAGAATGAGAGCGGAAAAGGCGTGAGGGTCGGTTTCGGATATGATTCTCACCGTTTTGCCGACGGGAGGAAACTGGTGATAGGGGGGGTGGAAATCCCTCACGAGAGGGGCCTGCTGGGCCATTCAGATGCCGATGTCCTCTGCCATGCGATAACCGACGCCGTCCTCGGCGCTCTCGGGCTGGGTGACATCGGGAAGCATTTCCCGGACACCGACGAGCAATGGAAGGACTCGGTCAGTACCGAACTTCTGAAGTCTGTCGTCGAGCTCGCAAGGACTGAAGGGTTTGCCGTGACCTGGGTTGACACGGCGGTCATAGCCGAGAAGCCGAAACTGGCTGATTACATCGAAGGAATGAAGAATGCATTGGGGAAGGCCGGCATTAATCCGGCAACCATCAGCATAAAGGCAAAGACAAACGAAGGCATGGGATTCATCGGCCGGGGTGAGGGCATCGCGGCATTTGCGGTCTGCGTACTCGGGAAGATCTGACACCTTCCAGCGGGATTCAGTCTTTCTGCCTAATTTCCTCGATCGCTTCCCGGGCTATGAGTCTGACGTTCGGGTTTTCATCCAGCAGTGCTATTTCGAGGAAGGGGATGACACTGTCGCCGCCGGCGATTCCCAGGAGATTCGCGGCGTCACCCCGCACAAAGTCCTCCTTATGGTCAAGAAGCGGCAGAAGCGGGGTAACGGCCTTTGAAACGTTATCGCCGTCCCTTGCTTTTAACTCCTCCATAAGGGCCGTCACTCCCATCCGAACCCTTACCCGCTCATCCCGGATCAACTCTCCCACGAGGTCGTAAAGACTGTTGTCATGGCAAAACATGTCGATGATGTTTTCCAAAAAGCCGGCTTCCATATGGTCCGCGATCAGCGACAGAAGTTCATAGCTGCGTTCCGCTTCAGTCATATGCCGTAATGATAACACGGCAAAGTGTCTTGATGCGCCCCGCCCTTTGACAAATTTGGCATTTGAGGGGCTTGCTAATGTAATGTCGTTTGCCTGTCATTCCGGCTCGTCCGGAATCTTTCCGGGGTTTTACAGAAGGATTCCCGACGCGCCTTGCTTGCGGGAATGACAACCATTTCAGCGAATCGAGCAATACACAAGCTCTTTTATTGTATAATAACCATAAAATCAATGGGTTTCTGGGGGGACATAAGGCGCGATTTCAGGGCTGTTTTCGAGAGAGACCCCGCCGCACGAAGTGCCATGGAAGTGTTCCTGGCTTATCCCGGATTTCATGCCATACTCATGCACAGGATCAACCATGCGCTCCGGAACGCCGGGATTCCCGTGCTCCCGAGGCTCCTGTCGCACCTCTCGAGGTTTCTGACAGGCATAGAAATCCACCCTGCTGCGAAGATCGGCCCGGGCTTCTTTATCGACCACGGTATGGGGACCGTCATAGGCGAGACGACAGAGGTGGGAGACGATTGCCTGCTTTACCAGGGGGTGACGCTCGGAGGAACGGGAAAGGAGAAGGGCAAGCGCCATCCCACGCTCGGAAACAACGTGGTCGTAGGCGCAGGCGCCAATATCATTGGCGCATTAACCATCGGCAATATTTTTATTATAGGGGCCAATTCGGTTGTCCTGTAGCCTGTCCCGGATAACGCGATCTGTGTGGGTGTTCCCGGCAGAATAACGAAAAAAAGGATAGTCAGGATGACGACCGAGGAGGGGCTGGTGGAGGTAATGGACCATTTCCCTGATCCTACTACCGAAAAACTCATGGAACTGGAAGCCAGACTCAACGAGATTGGCAAGAGGCTCGATGCCGTTGAAAAGACGCGGGGAAGAGGAGGACGGATGAGGATATATAATACCCTTACCGGCAGGAAAGACGAATTTGTCCCCATAGATCCTTTGCGGGTCAGGATGTATTCCTGCGGCATAACCGCATACGATCACTGCCACATAGGGCACGCGCGAAGCGCCATCGTATTCGACGTGATGCGCAGATACATAAGATTCAAGGGTTACGACATCTTATATGTAAGGAACTTTACCGACATCGACGACAAGATCATCAACAGGGCCAGGGAGGAAGGAATTGCCTGGGACGCCGTGGCGCGCAAGTATATCGACGAGTATTACAGGGACATGGACGACCTTGGCGTCGGGAGGGCCGACGTTGAGCCAAGGGCCACCGAATATATACAGGAAATGATCGATCTGGTCAAGGGTCTTGTCGATAAGGGAGTCGCATACGAAGTGGAGGGAAACGTCTTTTTCGAGGTCGCGAAGTTCCCCGGATACGGCAAGCTTTCAAAGAGGGAACTTGACGAGATGGTGGCCGGTGCCCGGGTCGGGGTCGACGAAAGGAAGAGGAACCCGATGGACTTCGCCCTCTGGAAAGCCTCCAAGGAAGGGGAGCCGTCCTGGGATAGCCCCTGGGGACCGGGAAGACCGGGCTGGCATATCGAGTGCTCGGCCATGTCCCTGAAGCAGCTCGGCGAGACCTTCGATATTCACGGCGGCGGTGCGGACCTTATTTTCCCTCACCATGAAAACGAGATCGCCCAATCGGAGGCCTTTACGGGCAAACCCTTTGTGCATTATTGGGTCCATAACGGTTTTATTACCGTCGATAAGGAGAAGATGTCGAAGTCGTTGGGTAATTTCTTTACCATAAAGGAGATACTGAACAAATTCGATGCCGAGGTGGTCCGTTTCTTCCTGTTGTCTACACATTACAGGAGCCCCATCGAATTCTCGGACGAGCAACTGCGCGAGGCTGAGGCATCGATCGACAGATACTATACGACGGAGGCAAGGATGAGGGATATCCTGTCGCGGAACGATCCGGCCGAAAAACATGTTCCGGAGGAGAAGACTCTTGAAGGGCTGGTCGGGACTCTTGATTCCGGTTTCTCCGAGGCAATGGACGACGATTTCAACACGGCCCAGGCCATCGGCCATATCTTCGAACTGATACGCGTGCTGAATAAGTACATGGATGAAAAACCTTCGGGGGCGAAGGCTGCAGAATTGCTGCGCAGGTCGGGGGAAGCGCTGGACAGGACCGGCGGCGTGCTGAACATCTTTCAGCGGACGCCCGAGGAGTGGCAGATTGCGCTCATGAAGACAAGAAAGATCGGCTTGAGCGAGGATGATATCCTTTCCAGGATAGATGAGAGGAGGAAGGCCAGGGAGAAACGGGACTGGGATGGTGCCGACGCGATAAGAAGGGAACTTGAAGAGAAGGGTATAATCCTTGAAGACAAGAAGAACGGAACAGGCTGGAAAGTCAAGATCTCATGAGGAATGGATTTATGGCCTGAACCCCGTCCGTGAAGCGATACGGTCGGGACGCAGGATAAAATCGGTAATCATATCAACTTCGCGGAAAGAGAAGATTCCCTGGATTGAAGGAGAAATCGCCCTTCGCGGTATCCCGGTGAAGAGGACAGACCGGATCTTTTTTGACAGCCGGTTTCCGAAGGGCCACCAGGGCATAGCGGCCGTTCTTCCGCCGAGGGAATATGCCGACATTGAAGATCTGTTCGACATGCCGTCACGGAGGCATGAGGTGCCGCTCTTCCTGGCACTGGACTGTCTTGAGGACCCGCGTAATCTTGGAGCGATACTCAGGGTGGCGGATGCGGCGGGTGTCCATGGAGTCATACTGCAGGCACACAGGTCCGCTACCCTTGGACCGGAGGCGGTGAAGGCATCTGCGGGAGCGTCTGAATACATGCCCGTGGCCGTGGTGCCCAATATCAAGCATGCCATGAAAGAGTCGAAAGCCAGGGGGATGACGGTAATAGGCGCCGAAGCCGACGGACGCCCCCTGTGGGAGCTTGATCTCGGGGGTCCCGTGCTCGTGGTGGTGGGTTCAGAGGGGAAGGGACTGAGGAGGACTGTGAGGGAGGGATGTGATGTACTTGCGGGTATTCCCATGAAAGGTAGGATAAACTCCCTCAACGCCTCTGTAGCCGCCGGAGTGGTCATTTTTGAGATAATGCGCCAGAGATGG
>JARRRD010000076.1:0-26033 GCA_037381085.1 Candidatus Sulfobium sp. | reverse complement strand
CATCAACACAGTCAGGAACAGGGAGGGCGTCTTTGTTGTCATGAACAGGAACGGCGGCATAGCCGTGGTCGATTCCAAGGGCAGAGAGAAGGAGAAGTACTCTGTTGTCTACGGCGCCAGACTCCAGGTATCGGACGGACAGAAGGTCGAGGCCGGGCAGCGGCTGGTCGAATGGGACCCCTATTCCACACCCATACTGACGGAAGTGGGGGGGAGAATCGCCTTCGGTGATATCGTTGAGGGCGTAAGCGTCAAGGAAGAGGTCGATGAGACGACGGGGCTTTCTCACAAGGTTATCATCGATTATCCCGCTAACATGAGGCCCAGAATTTCAATGAAAGACGAGCACGGAAAGGCGACTCTCAAAATTCCCGGCACCAGCAACCCCGCACGTTACCTCCTTCCCGGCGGGGCCCATATCCTTGTCGACAAGAATGACCTCGTCTCTCCGGGAGACATACTCGCAAAGATCCCGCGCGAGACGACCAAGACGAAGGATATCACGGGCGGTCTTCCGAGGGTTGCGGAGCTTTTCGAGGCCAGAAAGCCTAAGGAACAGGCCCTTGTCTCGGAGATAGACGGTATCGTCGAGTTCCGGAGCGCCCAGAAAGGAAAGCGCGTCGTAGTGGTGAAGGGCGGAGAGGTAACCAAGGAGTATGACATTCCCAAGGGGAAACACGTAAGCGTGCACGAAGGTGACTGGGTGAAGGCCGGGGAGCCGCTCATGGACGGTGCGGTGAACCCTCACAGCATCCTGGATATACTGGGCCCCAAGGAACTCCAGAGATATCTGGTCGATGAGGTCCAGAAGGTCTACAGGCTGCAAGGTGTTACCATAAACGACAAACATATAGAGACCATCGTCAGACAGATGATGAGAAAGGTCAGGATAGAAGATCCCGGCGACACCATGTTCCTGATAGGAGAACAGGTCGACAGGATGATCTTCCAGGAAGAGAATGAGAAGGTGAAGGCGGAAGGCGGCGCGCCAGCCCAGGGCAAACCGCTGCTGCTCGGTATAACCAAGGCATCTCTTACCACGGACAGCTTTGTCTCGGCCGCTTCTTTCCAGGAGACTACGAGGGTGCTCACCGAAGCCGCAATCAACGGCATGGTCGACGAACTCAGGGGTCTCAAGGAGAACGTGATCATGGGAAGGGTGATCCCTGCCGGTACGGGCATGTCGAAATACAGAAACACCTTTGTGAAACGCGATGTGCCGTACGATATTTTCATGACTGAACTCAATCATGATTTTAGCTTCCCTACGGAAACGTTCGGTAAGATGTTCGCTATTATTCAGAGTCAATTTTTTCAGAACAACCGGCTGCTCCAATGTCGGATGGGTCCCCTTAAAAACAGCCCGGAAGGGAAACCAAAAAAGTTTTATAATGACGACATGATTCTATCTGTCTTCCATATGAATGAGGACCCAACTTTAGTGTCTTTCGGAAATGGCCGGCAGACCTCCCTCCAACGCTGCACAGTGTCGCTACAAGACATTTTTCGCCATCCTTTCCTCGCTTTTCGGGGATTTTTATGCAACGTTAAGGTTAATATAAATAAAAAGGGCAGGAGTGCCTGTCCTGAACATGGTCTCGTCAATCCTGAAGCGGCGCGGGGAATGCATGACGATGTGTCGGTGGAAACGTGCAGATGTTTTTTCCTTTTTGCCTGTAGAGAGCGATTCGGCGAGTCGGGAGATGATGAAATTCATAGCTGATGCGATGCTCGGAAGACTTGCAAAATGGATGAGGCTTTTGGGGTGTGACGTAGTCTACCAGCCGGACATTGATGACAGGCAGTTGGTGAAAATCGCCAGGGAAGAGGGGCGGACGGTGCTCACCAGGGACACACTACTCCTGAAGCGCAGGGGGTTAGCAAATCCCGTTTTCATCAGGTCGGACGACGTCGGCCGGCAGATTCTGGAAATCAGGCACCTGCTGGATTCCTGCGGCGGGGAGCCCCTCGGCAGGTGCTCGGTGTGTAACGCCCTCCTTGAGAACGTGGCTCGGAAGGAAGCGATAAGGGCGGCGGTTCCCGATTTCGTCTATCTGAGCTTCAACCGGTTTGCACGATGCAGCGGCTGCGGGAAGGTCTACTGGGAGGGTACGCACTACGGGAATATCAGGAAGAGGATACGGGAAGTCTCGGAGGCGGGAAATGAAGACTAACATATTCCTGCTTGGCCTCGTTGTCTTTATTATCTCCCTCATCATCACGCTGAACATATTCTTTCAGCAGACATACCAGAGCGAGATGGCCGAACAATTCAACAGCCAGCAGCTGATTATTGCCAAATCGGTGGCGAAAAACATCAAGGACGAAATGAAGCATATTGAGGCGGAAACATTGTCCCTTGCCAGACTGATTGGACTGGAGGGACTGACTGACAGAAACCTTGAGGGGTTGGTACACACAGCCTATGTCGGCCTGAATGGTGATTCCTATGTGGATATTGTTGTACTTGATGCAGATGGGAACATAAAGTTCAGTTCTCTCGGTGAAACGGCTGCCGGCGGGCTTCAGCGGTTTCTTGATCTCGCAAAACAATCTACTGCCGGCGAAGTCCGTTTCGTGGATATGCTTGAAAAGAACAGGGAAATTGCGATAGTTACGCCCATCGTCGAGCATAAGAGCTTTAAGGGCGCCCTGCTTGTGGAGATGTCGATTGACGTAATAAACAGGAAATTTCTTGCGCCGATCAAAGCCGGTATCAGGGGGCATGCATGGATGATGGACAGCGAGGGCACCCTGCTTTATCATCCTACCCAGCCGGAGATGGTCGGGAGGAACCTTTACAAGGTCGACGCCTCATGCTTCAAGTGTCACAAGTCTTTTGATGCGGAAAAGAAGATCCTGGAAAGCGGGGACATAGGGTTCAGCTCCTATATCGCTCCCTACGGAGAAGACAAGCTGATAGCCTTTTCGCGGGCCCGCATTTCCAGTATGTCTTGGATAATCTGCGTATCCATACCTTATTCAGAGGTTACTTACAGCATACGGAACAGCATGAAACTCCACTCATTGCTGGTGATCTCGATCTTTCTGGCAACCCTGACCGGAGCCGTTGCGATTGTGCTGATGAACAGGCAGAGGATCAAGGCGGAGGAGAAGGCGAAGCATCTCGAAACTCAGAGACAGCTTGAGAAGAAGGTAATCGAGGCCAAGGACTACCTCGAAAATATCCTCGAAAGCACGGAGTCCAAGATCATGGTCCTCGACAGAGATCTGACGGTCAGGACCGTCAATTCGGCCTACGAGAGGCTTTCCGGGATGACGAAACAGGCGATAGTCGGAAGAAGTTTCTTCGAAGCCTTCCCTGTGGGCGCCGACCGGGACACGTTCAGTCATATCCTTGAAAAGTGCCTCGGTGGAGGCAGCCACCGCTTAAGCAATTATCCCTTCCGCAGGGCCGACGCGATGCTGCATCTGAATGTAAGTCTTAATCCGCTCATCCTTCACGGACAGATAGAGGGCGTCATACTGTCGAACAGCGATGTGACAGAGGAGGTAAGGCTCAAGACCAGGATCCAGGAGTATGCCGAGAGGCTTGAAGAGATGGTTGTTCACAGAACGGACGAGCTGGAGGAGGAGAAGGAAAAGCTCGATGCCATCGTGAGCGCTATCGAAGGAGGGCTTTTCGTGATGGACAGCGCCGACAGGCGGATCCTGTGGGCCAACAAGACATTACTGGACTGGCTCGGGGCCGGGAAGGTCGACGAACTGAAACCGGAGGTGATCTATTCGGAAAAGGTTTTTAAACTGCCGATCGACAAGGCCCTCGAGTCGAAGAAGGTGGTGCAGGCTGTCGTCGGAGCCAGGTTCAGCGGGAAATCCGGATACTTTCAGGTAACGGTTAATCCTCTGCCGGAGAGCAGCGGCCACGCACATATCCTGGTGCTCATCCAGGACATCACGGAGATGAAGAAGATAGAGGAGCGGATGATGCATTCCGAAAAACTCTCCGCCCTGGCTAGGATCTCTGCGGGCGTCGCTCACGAGATCGGCAACCCTCTCACATCCATCTCTTCCTATGTTCAGATACTCAGGGAGATGGACCACGACGAGTTTACAAAGGAGAGCCTTGATACCATCGCAAAGCATATAAACCGGATTGCGGACATCGTCATGCAGATGTCCAGTTTTTCGAAGACGCGGACCTCGGAACTGCGGCATCACGATGTCCGTGAGCTGGTGGACATGACGCTTGATCTTGTTAAATATGATAAACGGATGAAGAATATGAGGACGGGAATAGACATTCCCGCCGATCTGCCCCAGGTTGTCGTGGATGAAACCCAGTTTATCCAGGTGCTTATGAACATCGTCCTCAATGCCGCCGACGTCATGCCCCAGGGCGGAACACTCGATATTGCGGCGAGGAAGCTGGACAGGGAAGTGGAGATATCGATAGCGGACTCGGGGCCGGGCATAGCCCCCGAACATATGGAAAAGATCTTCGACCCCTTCTTTACGACGAAGGAGAAGGGTACCGGGCTAGGTCTTGCGGTCAGCTATAGTATAATCAAGGGATATCAGGGAGACATACTCGTTGAAAACAGGCCGGACGGCGGAACGGTCTTCAGGGTGAGGTTACCGTATTATGAAAGCTGATACATACAGGATACTTGTTGTGGACGATGAGAGGGATATTTGCAAAGCAGTCGAATTCCTGCTCTCCAGGGAGGGATACAAGATGGCGGTGGCAGGCAGCGGAGAAGAGGCACTGAAGAAGATCGAGACGGAGGATTTCGATCTGGTGATCACTGACCTGAAGATGGAGGGAATCGACGGCATGCAGGTGCTGGAAAGGGCCCTTGCGATCAACCCGAACCTCATTGTCGTCATCATGACCGCCTTTGCTTCGGTGGAGTCCGCCGTAAAGGCCATGAAAAAGGGCGCGAGTGACTATATTGTCAAACCCTTTATCAATGAAGACGTAAAGATGACGGTGAAGAGGCTCCTGGAGCACAAGAAGGTCCTTATGGAGAACCTTGTGCTGCGCCAGCAGCTCAGCCAGCAGTTCGGCTGCCGTGAATTCGTGGGAGTTTCACCCCAGATGTTCAAGGTCTTCGAGGTGCTCGAAAAGGTGATCCCCACGAGGAGCAGTATCCTCATCCTGGGCGAGAGCGGCACCGGCAAGGGAGTCATCGCCGAGATAGTTCATTGCAACAGCCAGAGGAAGGACATGCCTTTCATTTCGATAAACTGTTCCGCCATCCCCGAGAACCTTCTGGAGAGCGAACTCTTCGGTTACCGGAAAGGGGCCTTCACAGGGGCGGCCTCCGACAAGAAGGGCCTCATCACCATGGCCGACCAGGGCACGCTTTTTCTCGATGAGATAGGCGACATGCCTCTGGCTCTCCAGGCCAAACTTCTCAAGGTGCTCGAAGCCGGGGAGGTGCTTCCCCTCGGGGAAACTAAGCCGAAATTCGTTGATGTGAGACTCATTGCCGCTACGAACAGGAACATAGAGGATCAGATCAGGAAAGGACTTTTCAGGGAGGACCTCTACTACCGGCTCAACGTGATCGAGGTGAAGATCCCTCCTCTGAGAGAGCGCAGGGAAGACATTGACGTGCTTGCCAGACACTTCGCCGAGAAGTACGGCAAGGAGGCAAACAAGAAGGTGTGCGAGATAACGGATGATGCCATGGAAGTACTTCACCGTTACAACTGGCCGGGCAACATAAGGGAACTCAGGAACGTCATTGAGCGTGCTGTTGTTCTGTCGGGGTCGGAGAAGATAGGACTTTCCGAACTGCCTGAGAAGATCAAATCACAGGACGGCGGCGGGAAGGCGAGCACGTTGAAGGACAGAATGGACTATTATGAGGAAAAGGTCATAAAGGATGCACTGGAGTCCCATGACTGGAACAAGGAGGAAACGGCGGGGGAATTAGGTGTCGACCTTGCCACTCTCTACCGGAAGATCAAGAAACTCGGTATTGCGGAGCGTTAGGGACGGAAGGCGGCGTTACAGAAAGCGAAACCTTCTGACGGCCGAGGATACGACATACACTCTCAAGTTGTTAGCCTGTAAATCTGCGGGTATGATAAAGAATCCGGGGCGTTTGGGGTCATATCCAACAGTTGAACCAACCAACACTTCCCCGTCTGTAAACGTCACTTCCACTTTTCGCCCGGAAGCCTGCTGACCTTCAGCAAAGCCCTTCTGGTCACGATGAGTTGGATCCCCGTCGAAATCCTTCACAAAGAATATGGCCTTGAGTTGACTGACCGTGACCTCGATTCCTTTGTCCGCTCTTCCGAGCTCAACGGGATGAACATGAAACGATGGCTTGTTGGGAAAGAAATCATCCGTATAGCCCTTGATGAACTTACCATCGGCATATCGTATGACGACTCTTATGGGTTCCATATTATCTGACGACCGGAGATAAAGCTCCTGCAAATATCCAGATCATGAAAAAGCATATCAGTTCTTGACGTCATTGTCTATTCCCGGCTGACATCCATGCCTCAGCTTCTCATATTGCACTTCAGATTTCAAGAAGGGAGCCGCCCCGGGCAAATCCCCGGATCAAAGGAAGTCATGAGGAAGAGGAAGAAACGCATTAATGTAAAAGAAACCCGCACCGGGTACGGCAACGGTTTCAACTTGATATGACCGTGTCTGCCTGACCAGGTTCCTTTTCTTAAATTCGGCCGGCTTCAAGCTGTTCAATAAGTGCAGTGTATCTCTGATGGAAAAGTCTTGCATCGAAATCCAGCATCTCCGCGAGCATCCTGTCCTGTTCCTCTGCGCTCAGGTATTCAAGTGTGGGGAAAAAGAAATGTTTGTCCTCCTTCTCTATATGGGGCGGGTAAAGCTCCACGATCTTTTCATAGATCGCCATGATCTCGGATCGCCTGTCGGTGACGCCCGCATGCAGATCTTTCGCTTCCTTCAGGCCGGTAATGATCGTCCGCGCCGTGCGGTGTTCTTCGATCAATTCGTCCATGATCCTTCTGTGGGGTGATGTCATCTTTTTCCCGGCGAGGGCCTTGAAAAGAATGTCCTCCTCCTTGCCGTGATGACAGAGATCGACATAGGTCCTGAAAAAATCTACGACCCGCCCGGCAAAACTAATATCGACTGCAATTGTCCCGCTGCGAAGAGCCAGTATTTCCTGTCTTATAAGGTCGAGCATGCGGTCTGTAAGCCGATGCTCGACCATCAAGGGCCCTATGGGTTTCATATCATCCGCAGGCCCTGGACAGAAGAATCAGTTTGGTGCGACCTCCTTCAGCCTGAGATCGGTCCCCGTCTTGTCCTTCCCGGTCCCCGGTGGTGGCCACGCCGTCTGCGAGCATGCGGTATCCGTCGCTTCTTGCCGGCCTTTCATATGCCGCTTGACAGGGACCGGCATTTCGGACAGTTCTACCCTGCAAGCTTAGCCCTCAATTTGATCTCGGTGCCGGCCAGGGCCTGTGAGACCGGACATCCTTTCTTGGCTGCTTCGGCCTGCTCCAGAAAATTCTTTTCATCTATACCAGGGACCTTTGCCTCCATATCAAGTTCTATAGTGGTGATCCTGAATCCCTCGCCCACTTTGTCGATATGGACGTTGGCAGTGGTGTGAATACTTTCCGGCGAATAGCCCGCTTTTTCCAGAAACAGCGAAAGTGCCATGGAAAAACAGCCTGCATGTGCGGCGCCGATCAGTTCCTCCGGATTGGTTCCCGTCCCGCTTTCGAAGCGCGATGCAAAAGAATAAGCACCCTGAAAGTTCCCGCTCCCCAGTTTCATTGTTCCTCTTCCATCACGCAACCTGCCTTCCCACACAGCCTCTGCTTTACGTACAGGCATTTTCTTCCTCCTTGCAAAAAATATTCATCAATCACTCAACAGGGATATCAGACGAGATGAGAAGCACTCTTTGTTTCTTAAGCAAAGTATATACGGCCCGTGTGGAATGTCAAGGCGGGGGCGTCCGGATATCCTGATAAGATCGGCCAAAATCATTTATCATTTATCGTATGGTGTATTCCCGAAGGAGGCTTTTGGCTCTTGTTTTCCTTACGGAAGGTGCGGCCCTGGCTGTTGCCCTTATCCTTGCCCGGGCGTTCGGCGTTAGACTGTTCCCGCTTACGCTGGATTTCCGGGGAGACATTATCAAGGGGACCCTGGCCGCCTTGCCGCCGCTTGCCTTGTTTATTTGTTCGCTCTCGAAAAGAGCCGAAGGAATCCCTGTACTCCGTTCTCTGAGGAGAAAAGTTCTGGGAGATATCAGGTTTCTCTTCCTGGATGTAGGTGTAACGGAGCTTGTCATGATCTCTGCCAGCGCCGGGTTTGCAGAGGAGTTGCTCTTCAGGGGGGTGATTCAGGCAAAAGTGGGCATTGTCGCGGCCAGCTTGGTCTTCGGCCTTGTCCATTTTGTAAACGCTTCGTATGTTATCGCGGCGTCGGCCATGGGCTTTTACATAGGGGCGGTTTTCCACATGTCAGGCCATCTTCTTATGCCCGTCCAACTGCATTTCATTTATGACCTCGGTGCTCTTGTCTATATAAGATATTTTTCAGTTACGGAAGATCACCGTGAAAGCGGGGGGGCGGAGTAAAAAGCTGCATGGCTGCAGTCTTGTCTTCTCTATAGGCAATGCAGGACTATGGCAAATTAAACCGTTCGGGACCTCTGTCCTGTTCCACAGCCCTGCTTCTGAAGTTTATGAAACCCTATTGATGCATAAGATTCTCTGAAAAGCGCGGAAGGGGGCGGCGACAAATGTCTTGTAGCGACACCTTACAGCTCTCAAGAGTGGCCAGCCGGCCATTTTCCGAAAGTCACTCAACGTTGCTCATTTATGTGGAAGATGGATAGATCATGCTGTCATTACAAGACTTTTTCGATGTCCCTTCCGTACTGCTTTGCAACGTAAGGGTAAAGTGGTTTAGACAGTCCCGGGCCGGCAAGTCCTACAAAGGGATATTAACGCCGAAGATGGCACGGTAAATCGTTTTGCTTTGCAGTTCTTCCCGCACAGCTTCTATTCCGCGGGGCGGCTCCAGCGTGAAGTAAGCCTTGAAATCCTGGCCCAGAGAGACTCTCAGCGCCTTGGCCAGAATCTCCTTCCTCCTGCTTTTCACGGTGTTTTCACTGGCTCCTACCTCTGCTTTCGTCACGGTATCGGCATTAACCGTGACGTTGGAGGCTCTCGTCTTTGCCGGAGAAGATTGGGCGGCCATTGCCGAAGACGCGAAAAGGAAAAAAACCAAAAAACAGAGAGAAAACAGCAAGATTCTTGTTACATCGTCTTTCTTCAAACAGCAACCTCCGATAATTAACTTTCTAAAGTTTATTATATATTAATTATCGCGATTTTGCCAGGAAAAATCTAACCGGCCGCCGCAAGCTTCATCCTTCTGCCGCAACGGCAGTTATTGTACTCTATAACCTTCACGCCCATGTCCAGCAGAAGTCCGACAAGGCTTGCAAGCTCGTCAAGGGAAAAAAATTCCGAAGGGAGGACATCATTGATTTCGTCATAGGTGACCTTTCCTCTCTTCACGCCCATGTCTATGATAGCCTCTACAACGTCGTGTTCTTTCATGCTTCACCTTCTTCTTCACAGCAGTTAATATTCCGTGACCCGCTTCCGACATCTGTAAATCTGAGCGGTTTCCGTTCGACGCTCTCTTGTCTCTGAGCCTCTTGTGAACTCACCTCCCGGCCCTTTCAAATTTCCCTCTTTTTCAGCTAAACATAAAAGATTAGTTTGAAGAAAATATGAAGGATCTTGCCGGCTGGAGGAACCCACAGGTTAAGCGGACCTGATTTGTTTCCTCCCTAACAGACCGTTTTGAAAGTCGAAACCGGATACGAGTCAGACTATCACAAAGCGGAAGGAAATGTACAATTAAATAATTTTAATAAAAAGTCGGCGAACAGCCTCATTTCTGAACATTCGGGAAGTCGAAGATGGCGGTTCCTTCGTCCGTCCCCCTGGAGATCATGACCTGGACTGCCCAGTGGCCCTCCATCGTCAGCGGCATGACGACCTTGTAAGTGCCCCCTCCTTCTTCGGTTACCGTAGGCGGAAACATGGTGCCCATATGGTGTTCCGGCATCGTGGGGATTACCCGTCTCCAACACTTCCTTGCATGTTTCTTGCCGTCACTCCTGATCAGGTCGGTGCGACTCTGCGCGACTTGCTTCGAGCTGGAAGCAAAGCCTTTGTCTATAAAGACAAGGGCTTCCCGATTACTGCCTCGGAATGGCGACACACTGGCCCTCGAATTTTTCAGCCGGGCATGGATCTTCCAGAGAGCCTCTATGGAAAGAGATTTATGAGACGCTACGTTGGACGCGACCCTTGACTTGCGGTTCCTCTCGATCTAGCATGAGAAGAGACATACGGGAAGTCTTTCACTGGAAGGCATTGACTGAGAAATCTAAAGGCCCGGTAACTGCCCGGCGTGAAAAATATACAGTACTTCCCTGCTTCCTGCGGCTTAACAACTTAAATTGCAACGTCCGTCCGGTAATCCATCAAGCCCGTTTTTTCTCCGGGGGCTTCGATGGTGCTTCATGCTTCCTCCCTTACCCGGAGGCATGCTCACCACATCCAATCCCCGCCCCTGACTCATTTACTTGGTTCTCTGGCTACCATCTGCCGGGGCGCCGCATGCTATTTTCTCGTTTCAGGCTATTTCTCTTTAAGGGGGGTGTCAAGCCCTTAATGGCAGCAGTAAAAGTCTTCCTTCTAGCCGCTCAAAATATTCCCGATGATGACGGGTATGCAGGAAAAGATCAATCTCCGTTATACCGGATGTTCACCTTTTGCTTTACAATTTTCATATGGGTCTGTCAAGAAAAACGTTTTTTGCGGCGGCTCCGGCGCGGGAGAGAGGACGAGGGTAATCGGGAAGATGATAAAGGAGCCTGGATTTCCCCCTGACTGCCTGCCAGCCCCGTTCAGCCGGCATGAGGGTCAGAGAGGCCTATTGGTAAATCGACAATGAGTCGACAAACCGCTTTAGCTTTTCCCTGTCACCCTCGGACATTTCGATAAATTCGACTCCCACAGTATACTTTTCGGGGTTTGCAGGGGCCGGTCCATTACGGCAGAAGGCGACCCTACCGCTGCAGAACAGTGGCGGTTCGTTTTCCTTAATCGTGAATTGCAGACGGAAGCCGGTCCCTGTCGGCACCTCATGCACGCTCTCCATGCTCATGCCGCCCAGGCTTATATCCATGACTCTGCAGGTCTCCAGATGGGAAAGAACGGCGGAGTCGTCTCCGGTGACCCGTATCCTGATGCCACCGAGCCTCCGCTCCCTGATCTCCGTCACTTTTTCTTCGATGAAAGTACCGATCTGCTTTAACTTGTCCGGCAGCTCCCCTTGAAATTCCAGACCGGCGGTGTAAATGGGAATCACTTCTCCCTCCTGGCTTTCCTTGCTCCCCGTCAATTTTTCCCATACTACCCTGCCCTTGACGGTGAAGCAATTATCTCTGTAACTGAACTTGAGTGCATAGACACCGTCAATATTTAATCTCCTGGCTATGCGGATGGAGGCGCCGGTAGCGCTTATGTTGATGATCTCCGCCTCGGCGTTGAACAACGTCCTGGCACAGATATCCAACCCTTCTAGAGTAAACCTCTGATGTTTCCTGGTGTTGACCATTTCTAGACGACCCCCCAAAACAAACCCGTCTAATGATATTATGAAAACCCCGAAAAGGTCAACTGTGTTGCGGAATTTTACATCTGTTCGGGCCCGTTGAACGGCGATAATCCTTCTGACTTCTCATTTCCGACTCGCTGTACCACGGCCATGAACGGTCGGGACTAAGAGCGTCTCACGCACTTGCAATTAATATCCGGGCGGCAGTAAATTAAATGAAAGGTATTTTAGTCACGATGAATATTGTTGCAATACACAGCCTGACGGAAGATAAGGAGAGCCTGGGAAGCAAGCTGGCCGGAGCCTTGGGCGTGACGACCTTCGAGGCACTGTCGCGCCTGAGGATACCCGGGACCGGCCCCCTTGTTGTCGCCGTCTTCGCGGAACCGGAGCCGGCGGAGCGGCAGGCTGAGAAACTGGGGACCGCGGGATTCCACGTGACATTCCTGACGGCCGGCGAGATTTCAGCTGAGGCCGGCCGGTCACCGGTCAGACGGTTTAGTCTTGGCGAAGAGACTCTGCACGCCGAACCGCTTCAGGGGGGCAGCCTTGATATCCCTTACCACGACATTCGGCTTGTACTGCGGGGCACGAGCGTTGTCCGCAACACGTCGACGGAGACAGTGAAGAGTCGTTCGTTCAATCTTGGTCGTGCCGTACTTTCCAGCGGACTTATGCTCACCAAGACTACCAAGACGGTTCGTGAGATAACGCATGAAGCGAGGGAAGGCTTCTGCGTACTTTATGCGGCAGACGGGACTGCGTTGACTTTCAATGAGAAGGGCCTCGTTTATGATTCGCTGGGTCCTGCCCGCCAGCCGGCCAGCGCTGCTAACTTCTCCTATCTTGTCGGGGAATTTCGCCGCCGCTGCGGGGACGCCGTTTACGATGAACGGCTGCTGACCAGGGCAGCACAGGCCGCTCTGCTTGGTCCCCGTCTCAGCCCGGAGACCCATTTGGCTGTTGCCATTGGCCTGATTGCAAAGGTGTTCGGGTGCGGGGCGTGAAGACGGCCGGCCCGCTAATCCGTGGCTGATGAAACAGTGAAAGGATTCGTTGCAATTAGGGCGGGGGTTGAAGTAGAATTATATTCAAGGAGAAAGCCGAAGCGCGGCAGGCACCCATATGTTTTTCAGTCTTTTTTTCCCCCTTTACCCGGAAGACCTGCGCGTCGGCCTGAGGACTCTTTTCCCGGCGGGCCGGAGCGTTATTCCAGGCATTCCCGACGTCTCGGATCCGGAAGAATCGGACGCTGCGGCCTGCAGTATCCTGAATCATTTGCGCTGGTAATGAGGAGGTTGAAATGTTCGGACTTGGATTGCCGGAATTGATGGTGGTGCTGGTAATAGCACTCCTGGTGTTTGGCCCGGGTAAACTCCCCGCGGCCGGCAAGGGCCTTGGCGAAGCGATCAGGGGGTTTAAGGATGCGCTCAAAGGCGATAAGGAAAAAGAGAGGAAGAAGATAAACAGGGAGTAAAGTGTGCGGGCGGCTGATCCGCAGATCCATTATCCGGATGATTCTGTCCGGGATTCACACCTTTTAATTTTACCGGAGGACCCTTTTGTCAAATGGAAAAAATAAGCGCAATTGCCGATATACGTGAAATACCCGGGGACGACATCCCCGCAGACTCCTGGGACTGGCTTCTGAGGGCCGCCATTCTCTTTGGTCTTGCAGTAATAGCTTATGCGAGTCTCTGCGGGGGGATTTTTTCGCCTGTCTTCAACAAGGTTTCGGCCAGCCGGTTGGCGAAAATCCTGTTACGGCCGAGCCTGATGTGGGGAGCGATGGGAGTTGTATTTTTATTTTTCCGCACTTTTTTGTGGTTCCGGTATCGCCCCATCCCGGCGGCCACATTTGGAAAGGCCCCTTTTCTCACGGTGATTATACCTGCCTTCAACGAGGGGCCTATGGTCGAGAAGACGATCGATTCGGTGGCCGCTGCGGTTTATCCCCGCGACCGGCTCGAGATATTTGTCGTTGATGACGGCAGCAAGGACGATACCTGGATGCATATTCAACACGCGGCGATGCGCCATCCGGGACTTGTTACTACCGTCCGCTTCAGAAAGAACCGGGGAAAGCGGTCCGCCCTCGAGGAGGGCTTCAGGAAGGCCAAGGGCGAAATAGCGGTAACTATCGATTCTGACAGCGTGATCACGCCCTGCACACTGCTTGCTATGGCCGGGCCGTTTCGCGACGATCGGGTGGGCGCAGTCGCAGGTAAGGTGGCTGTTTATAACCGCGAACAGGGCGTCATCCCGAAGATGCTCCATGTGAAATACATGCTGTCTTTCGATTTCCTGCGGGCGGTCCAGTCTACTTACAGCACGGTCTATTGCTGTCCGGGCGCACTGGCTGCATACCGGATGGCCGCCGTAAGGGATGTGCTCGGTGAATGGATAGAGCAGAGTTTCCTTGGTGTGCGCTGCACATACGGCGAGGACCGTTCTCTTACGAACTACATCCTGTCCAGGGGGTACGACACGGTATACCAGAGGAGCGCCGTGGTTTATACCATAGTCCCGCGCACGTATTCCAAGCTCACCAAGATGTTCCTTCGCTGGGACAGAAGCTATGTGCGGGAAGAGCTCCGTCTGGCCCGCATCGCGTGGCGGAGGAAGCCCGGCGCCCGCCTTATTACCCTTTGGGACCTGGCGATAAAGAACATGCGTTATCCTATAGGCTATGCAACCCTCGCCCTTCTCGTAATGTTGTCGGTGAGCGATCCGACAACGATCCTGAGGCTCCTCTTTGCGATCGGGCTCATGGCGTTGTTCAATATGTTCTATTATCTGCGAAGCGAGCGGTCCTGGGACTTTCTTTACGGTATGCTTTACGCCTACTTTTCCTTTTTCGCGCTTTTCTGGGTCTTCCCCTGGGCGGTGCTTACCGTAAGGTCGCGCTCATGGATGACGAGGTGAGGACATTCTGTATAATACAAGGAGGTTATATGGACAGGACGAGGACTATCGGAGATTTTTCCGGAAAACTTTCGTGGGAAGAAGAGAGCGGCCTGATCGATTTCCTTAAGAGGGTCCACGGCGAGGTCAGCCGGTTCGATAAGGAATTTGAACTCGGTGTCGAGACTCTGCCTTCTCCACCCTGCCTCATCGACGGAAGTACCGATGGCTTGAGAGACGTGGGGTTCGTGGTCGTCAGGCGTAACGGTCTTCTCACACGGAGGGAATATTGTCTTTATGCCCTGCTGAGGGAAAGGGTGCTCTATGGATATGTCGGGACCTATTCCGAGGGAGCGATCGAGACGGTGAGGGAACTCAAACCCATGAAGGCTTTCAAGACCGGAACAGCGATGCTCTACGACTGGCTGCGGGAACTCGTCAAGGCATCTTGCGACAAGATATGAGGTTGCCGGAAGTCCCGGACGAGGAGGGTCGAAATTGAGGAGACCTACCGGGGCAGGGGGCAAGAAGGGGATCTTTTCTTTCCATCGCGAATCGTCCGGAATGACAGTGGAAAAATTCGAAACATTGTGGCCGGTTCTCGGGAGGCAGGTAAGTACGCTGCAACTGCCATGGCTTGACCGGCTGGCCGATTCCGGCAGGGACCCCTTCAGGGTACTCGTCTCCTGCATCCTGAGCCTGAGGACGAAAGACCAGGTGACGGGGCAGGCTTCGGAACGCCTTTTCCGGCTTGCCTCAACCCCGGGGGAAATGGCAAGACTTGAGGTCGGCAGGATCGAAGAGGCCATATTCCCCGTCGGATTTTACAGGGTGAAGGCGGGAAGGATCAGGAAGATAAGCCGTGAAATTGGGGAAAGATATCACGGGAGAGTGCCTGACACGATCGATGAACTCCTCAGCCTGGAAGGCGTGGGGAGAAAGACGGCAAACCTCGTGCTGACCCTTGGGTATGACAGGGACGGTATCTGTGTCGATACCCATGTGCACAGGATTGTGAACAGATGGGGCCTCGTGAGGACGCCAACGCCGCTCCAGACCGAATTTGTCCTGAGAGAGGTCCTTCCGGTCAGGTACTGGAAACGGTTGAACGGCGTCCTTGTCGCCTTTGGCCAGGGGATATGCAAGCCCCTTTCCCCTCTCTGCTCCCGTTGCAGTATAAGCACTTTCTGCGGCAGGGCAGGGGTTGTCCGCAGCAGATAAGGGGCTTATTTTTCTCCATCCTTTTTCCCGTGACGAGGCTCGTCTCAAAATATCTCTGCCGTTCCGTGCGAACATCAGGACGTTTCATGAGGCCGAGGAGCCGTCTCTCAGAACCGGAAGATATTCAGCACAAGGAAAAGGGAGGCTGAAAAAAGCATTCCCAGGATTACCCCGAATACCTCCAGCCAAAGCAGGTGATCCCTGACATTCTTCTCGATGATGTCCCGTACCTCCGACGGTCGATATTCGGAAAGCTTATCGACTACCATATTCTTGATATTGATCTTTGCGAAGAGCAGTTGCGAGATCGATTTGTCTGTGCGGAAATGTGATTCGAGCAACTCATTGTGCGGCTTGAAGAAAAAATCTTCCAGTGTGCCGATCTTTTCTATCGCCTTGACCAGCATGGCTTTCGTGATTTTGAATTCCGACAGCTGCCTGTCAAGTTCCGTAATGATCGTATCCGTCATCTCCTCATATTCCTTGATGCGGGTTACGTTCAGAAATCTGCCGAGGAAGCCGAGTTTTGTCCTGAGGGTGTCTTCGATATCGAGACGTGTTCTTTCCGACCTGAGATGATTCCGGACATCTTCCCTGAATTCATCGATGACACGGTTCAGGATTCTTTCTGCACTTTCAATCTTGACCGGGGCCAGGATCTTTCTCAATTCTTCCTGAATCATATCCGTACTGATCAGGTGGGCCTCAACGGTGTCGGCAAGAGAATCTACGATCTCGCGGTGTTTTTTAAGCAGGACACCCGACCCCGGGAGAAACCTCTTCCTGTCGAAAAGCATCACTATAGCGATTTTATTTGTCACGCCGCCGATGAAGCCTCCCAGAAAGACGTTCACGGCGAAGGAGAGAAGGACGGATTTGACACCCGCAAGTGAAAAGAAGACGCATACCGAAAGGAAAACGAATACGATGACGATCAGATGAGTCGCGGCCAGGTTGGCCGTGGCGCCCAAAGAGACGTGCCCACCGGGCTTCTTCATATCCTTGACAGCATCATCCGGCATACTTTCTTGTTCCCCATTCGTAAAGCATGGTGCGTCATTCACGGGACCCGGTAATGACATAAAGCGCACTGATGTGCGCCTCACCCATTGCATGATAGTATTTTACCCGCGATGTTCCCTGCGGGCAAACGTCTCCTGTCTTACTCTTCTGCTATAATTTATAAATATGCCGTGCCGGCTTATTCCGGCGACTTAGTCCAGCCCGGAGGGAGGAGCCAGATGAAAGTTATAAGTGTTGTAATCCTTGCGGCAAGCCTGCTGCTGTCTGTCCGCGCTGCCGCCACCCATGATCAGGACGCGCAGTTCTACTTCGACAGAGGGAACAGCCATTTCAATGAGGGAGATTATGCAAAGGCCATCGGGGCTTACAGCCGCGTGATCTCGATAAGCCCCGGCTTCGATCAGGCATATTTCAACCGCGGACTGGCTTATTACAGAAACGGACAATATGGAAAGGCTGTTTCGGACTTCAGCAGAGTCATATCCGGGCATCCCGAAAATGCAGAACTTTACAGCAGCCGGGCACTTGCCTATCTTAAACTGAAACAGTACGAGAACGCCATCGAGGACTACAATAAAGTCATTGCCCTCAATCCGGGCTCGGCAGACGCCCACCACAACCGGGGAATCGCTTACGCACACATGGAAAAATATGACAGGGCGTTGAGCGATTACAGTGAGGCCCTTGACATCTTCGGACACACCTCACCTCCCTTATTAATGTCATGCTCTATTTGTGACATTTCTGACAGTCAGTGGAGGGAAAGGCCGTTTGCCCGTTGTGGCACTTGCCGCAGAACTTCCCCTTGTAAATATCATCCATCCTGATCCCTGAACCGCCCTTCCTGTATTTGAAGATCCCGGTGTGACAGGATCCGCATGCGAACATCGCCGTATGCACGCTGTGGCTGAAGACCGCCGGCTTCATGCCGGCGGAAGGATAAGTGAGATCCTTTTTCAGATTGTGACAGTTGTTGCAGGTATCCTTGTTAAGCTCGATTTTTTCGTGGGCCATGATGATATGACACTGGTTGCAGTGGACCCCGAAGCCGATATGCTTTACATGCGAAAATTGCCCCGGTTTATCTGCCGCAAACTTTTCGTAGGAGTGACAGGAAAAACAGGGAAGTCCCGAGTCTTTCAGTGATGTTATTACAGGGGCCTTCTCCCGCGGTTCCGCTTTCTTCTCACCGGCCTGTGTGCCCGCCTTGCAGGAAGAGAGCATGACAACCATGACCAGAATCGAAAGTATCCTCGTCATCGGTCCCTCCCTTATTCTTTCTCGTCTTTTTTTGCCGCCTCGGGGAAAAGTATTTCGTATTCGAGGGGATGGTGGTGCTTCAGTTTCTCCGTCGATATCTTCCCGGTGATCCATAGCCAGCTCATGGGAAAGGTTTCCGGCTTGAGATGTTCGTTATAAAAATGCCAGAAGAGTATGAACACGATCGCAAGCAGCGCTTCATCACTATGCATGGTAGAGATGACTCGCCATATCCAGTGGGACGCCGACTGGGGGATAACGTAGGATACGACCATTGGGAAGGCGAGGGAGAACCCCGAAAGACCTATTATGAACATGCCCCAGAAGACGGCCCAGTAGTCGAACTTCTGGGCGTAGCTATACTTGGCGAATTTCGGCTTCTCCCTGGAGAGGCCGAGGAAATACATGAAGTTTTTCACCACATCCAAAACGTCTTTCGGCAGAGGGATGACGGTCGTCTTCATCCTGATGGTCATCCGCTTTCTTGCGAAAAGGTAACCCAGATAGAGCACATGCCAGACGAAGTCGAGAAGCATCGTGACCCCGGCGATCCTGTGTATGAGCCCGGCGCTTTCGGGACCTCCCCAGAACCGGATCAGTTTGCTCGATACTCCGGCGGGGGCATAGGCATATTTCAGCCCCCAGCCGGTGAAACACAACACAAGAAAAGTCGTGAACATGATAATATGCTGTATTCTGAAAATAATGTTGAATCTTTCGACCTCTTCAGGAATTTCTCTTGCTGCGGCAGTCTGGCTCATTATTTTTCCCTCCCTCTTCTGAAAATGGCATCTCTGATATCGGAGAAAGCCTCAAGCAGAACATGGGCCACGATAAACGTAAACACGCTGAGCAGCAGGATGATCAGGGCTTTTTCCACATAGTGAGGAATCGGTCCCGGCACTTTGTGTGTGAAGGCCGGGATGAACTTCTCATTAGCCCCTTTGTGGCACTGCCCGCACGTCTTCAGTTTGTTCTTGCCGAAGACGGGCGATGCGGGGTTTGTGACGGGTTGTACATTGTGGGCGCCGTGGCAGCTTGAACATACCGGTGCTCTCGTATCGCCCAGGGCAAGCTTCCTCCCGTGGAAGCTCTCTTCAAAACTCCCCATGACATCTTCGTTGATGCCGTATTTTCCCATCATTGCCTTGTTTCCGTGACAACTGCCACACGTTTCAACCATATTTTCGCGGCTTACCGGGGATGCTGGATCCTTCACAGGGACTATATAGTGCGGAGACCCGTGGCAGTCAAGGCAGAATGCGCCGTCCGTCCGGTGTTTTGCCACGATATTCTGCCCGTGCACGCTTTGGAGCACTTTCTGGTAAATGTCGGGATGACACTGGCTGCACGCGGCTGCAGCGACTGCATCCACAGGGTATTTCGCAGAGATCTCCGACGCGATCTTTCCGACATCGGCGGGAACTTCTGCCCCGGGGGAGACATGCGGGTTGTCAGTGAATTTCAGGTGACAGCTCGTGCAGGAGAGGCTTCCGTGAACCGAGGAGTGAAATTTCTCCGGGTTGACATGCAGATTGACAAGCGGCCCTGCGGGGCTTTGCAGTCTCCCTTTCATGGCACTGTGACAGACTAGACATTTTGCCGGTTCCTGTGGAGAGGCGGACTGAGCGACACAAAATAAGAGGAACAGCAAAGGTGCGGTAAAAAATACGACCCGTTTGTATCTCATGGGCACCTCACATTATAAAAAGACCTAAACTTATATTTATAAAAAATCTTTACAAATGAATATTAGGAGAATACGTCTTTTTTGTCAAGACAGAGAATTTACCGCCTGGGTAAGGCAGCGTTGAAAGCTCTAGCTGAAAATTATGCCCCCGGGCGGTAACCCACTACGGATATCCCGGCGCCGTCCGCCTCGGCGACCATTTTCTCCCTGTCCAGCAGGATGCTGTGTTCAGCCTCGACGGCAAGCACTCTGGCGCGGACTGAGGTCATGGCCCTGAGGGTGTCCAGGCCCGTCACGGGCACGTCGAAACGCATGTCCTGCTGAGGCTTGCTAACTTTGACCACAACGGCCCCGTCGCCCGCCAGCTTGCCTCCCCTCCTTATGGCCTCATCAGTTCCTTCTATCGCTTCAACGGCCATTACAGCCTTATCTTTTACAACCACTGTCTGTCCGATGTCGAGCCTTCCGATCTGTTTGGCTATCTTCCAGCCGAAAGTAATGTCCCGCCACTCCTCCTTTGAAGGGGACAGCCTGGTCAGGACGCCCTCGGGCGTCAAAAGACGCGAACTGAAATCGGTCGTGCTCAGGAGTTTGATGCCGTCTTTTTCCAGCTCCCGTGTGATGGCCAGCATGATGGAATCATCGCTTCTGTCTTTGAGGGAGAAGAGCACCTTGACGGCCCTCAGGTCCGGTGTTATCTTGCTCCTGTAAAGTAAAGACTTCGGGACCTTGCCGGCCATCACTGCTTCCTTAATGCCCGCCTTCGTGAGAGTATCGATGATCGTCCCCAGTTTTCCCACATTCACCCATTTTACTTCGTCGGCGGCTGTCTCAAGCGCCTTTTCGGCAAGAGGGTCAAGTCCCACGGCGATAATAGTGTATCCCCTGGCGCGGGCCTCGGTGGCGATTGCCATCGGCAATTCGCCGCTCCCCGCGATAAGCCCCAGCTTCTTCACGGTTGTCAACGGCAGATTCCGCGCTTGTTTTTTTCTATGAATTCGATGAGGTGTCTGATTTCATCGGTGAAGGGAACGTCGTCCTGGATTTTTTTCAGGGCGTCCCGCAGAGTGCGTTTCTCCCTGAAGAGGATCTTGTAAGCCTTCTTTATTGCGTTTACCGAGGCGTCGGAGAAGCCGTGTCTCTTCAGTCCTATAGTATTCGGTCCGAAGAGCTTGGCGCGGGCACCGGACGCGACCATAAAAGGGGGGATATCCTGTCCTATGCCGCTGAAACCGCCGACCATGGCATACATTCCAATCCTCGTAAATTGATGTACTGCCACCAACCCTCCTATTACCGCGTAATCCTCGACGAGCACGTGGCCCGCCAGGGTGGCCGCATTCGCCATTATTACATTGCTCCCTATCTTGCAGTCGTGGGCGATATGCACATAGGCCATGAAGAAATTGTTATCGCCTATGACCGTCACGCCGTCACCTCCCACGGATGCCCTGTGAATGGTGGCGTATTCCCTGACAATATTGCCCCGCCCTATGACGAGACGGGTGTTTTCACCCTTGTATTTCAGGTCCTGCGGCGGAAACCCTATGCTCGAAAAAGGGTGTATCGTACAGCCTTCCCCTATCTGTGTATCCCCTTCCACGACAACATGGGACACAAGCCGCGAGCCCCTCTCCATTCTTACGCCCTTGTGTATTATGCAGAAGGGGCCGATTTCAACATCGTTATCCAGTTCCGCAGAGGGGTCGACTATCGCGGTATTGTGAATTTTCGTCTTCATTCCGTCAGATCTCCCTGTCCGTGACCATGGCCGTGAACTCCGCTTCCGATACCGGTTTCTCGTCAACTGTTGCAACGCCGGAGAATTTCCATACATTGCCCCTCTGTTTCAGTACCTTGATTTCCATTATTATCTGATCACCCGGTACCACGGGACGCCTGAACTTGGCATTATCGATGCTCATGAAGTAGACGGACTTGCCTTCCACTCCTGAACGAAAGGCCATTACTCCGGCAACCTGCGCCATGGCCTCAATTATGAGGACCCCGGGCATAATCGGCTGGTCCGGAAAATGTCCCTGGAAAAAGGGCTCGTTGATCGTAACGTTTTTTATTCCCGTTGCGCGCACTCCCGGCTCCAGCTCAACAATCCTGTCGACCAGCAGGAACGGGTACCGATGCGGCAGATTCTTCATGATGTCATTGATCGTCAACATTCTTCGGTTCCCCCTTTTCCAGTTCTTCCAGTTTGTTTTCAAGTTCCTTTATCCTTCTGTTCATTTCAGGCAGCTTTGCGAACAAGGTTTGAGATTTCAGCCAGTTCCGGTGGGCAATGGCCGGCGATCCGGAATATATGCCTTTCTTGTAATGGCCGGTGAGCCCCGACTGGGCGCCGATGATCGTGCCCGATTCCAGCGAACTGTGGTCGGCGATTCCCACCTGGCCTGCGAGCGTTACAAAGTCGCCTGTCTCGCTGCTGCCGCCGATACCTACCTGCGCTATGATGAGTGAGTTTTTTCCGATCCTGACGTTGTGAGCTATCTGCACCAGGTTGTCGATCTTTGACCCTTTCCCGATAACGGTATCGCCTGTGGTCGCACGGTCGATTGACACATTGGAGCCTATTTCGACATCATCTTCGACTATCACTCCGCCTACCTGGGGTATCTTGTAGTGGATACCTTTTTCGAAAACGTAGCCGAACCCGTCCGATCCTATGACTGAGCCGGAATGTACGACAACCCGGTCGCCGATACGCACATTTTCTCTGATCGTTACATTTGGATGGATAACGCAACCTCTCCCCAGCGTGGTGTTGTTTCCTACGAAGACGCCCGGATAGATTACCGTTCCGTCCCCTATAGAGGCATTGTCGCCGATGTACGCCATCGGGAAGACCGTGACGTCCTTCCCTATCGCCGCCTTCGCGGAAACTGCGGCCCTCTCGCTCAGGCCCGGCTCCAGGGCCGGAGCGGGATAGAAAAGCTCCAATGCCTTCGCGAATGCGTAGTAGGGATTGCTGACCTGAAGCTGGCTGACTGCGAGACCCTCCAAAGGCTCCTTCACAATCACACAGGAGGCCAGGCTCCCTTGGAGCAATTTCATGAATTTTGCCGAAGTAACGAAGGTAATGTCTCCTATGCCTGCACTCTGAACACCCGAAGCACCCGTAATCTCGATGTCGGGGTCACCTATTACCGTTCCTTCCACAAGTTCGGAAAATTCTCTCAGTTTCATCGAATGAGTGTATCCTAACGTAATCTCCAGAGACGCAAAAGAGCCCCTTCCTGAAGAGGGCGGCACACAAATCTCCGGTCGAACGTGTGTTACTTGTCCGACTTTGAATGAGATGCGTTGTACTGCTTGATCACTTCATCGGTCAGGTCGAGATTCTTTTTTGAATAAAGGACTATGCCTTCCGCATCTTCGATGATTATGGTATAGCCTTCCTTCTGCCCGATCTTCTTGATGACTGTCCTCAATCCTTTCAGTATCCCGTCGGTAAGGTCCGATTCCTTTTGTTTTACGTCGCTCTGGGAGTCTGAAACCATCCTCTGATAATCTCTCATCATCCTGTCCAGATTGTCCTGCTTTGATTTTTTTGCGTCGGGCGAAAGCACGGAGGATTGCTTGTCGAGTTCCGCCTTCAATTTTTCTATCGCCTTGCCTTTTTCATTTATGACCGCCTGCTTCGACTTGATGACGGATTCAAGTTCAGCCTTTGCTTTCTTGCCTGCATCGGACTCGTTCAGTGCCTTCATGAGGTCGACGACGCCTATTTTTACATTGGTTTCCGCATAAGCGTACCTGCCTGCCACCAGACCGAAGATTACAACGAGCAACAATACTTTCTTCATATTCCTTCTCCTATAAATGGTTTAGAAAAAGCTCCCAAAGGCAAATTCAATCTTGCTTGCGCTTTCGCCCGGTTTCCTGTCCAGGTTATATCCCCACTCTACCCTGATCGGGCCCATCGGCGATATCCATCTTATGCCGGCGCCGGTTGTGTATCTCAGAGCTCCGAAGTCCTGGAAATCCTCATAGGAGTTCCCGGCGTCGAAAAATACCACCCCCTTGAATCTCATTTGTGTCAGTATGGGGAACACGTATTCCGTATTGAAAATGAGTTCCGTCGTCCCTCCTATCGCGTCTCCGGTAGCCGGATCCTTCGGCCCTGCATCGCCGAAACCGAGCCCCCTGACTGTGTAGATGCCACCCACATAAAACCTTTCGTACAGCGGCAGTTTCTTGTCGAAGATGCCGTGGGAATATCCGAAACGGCCTCGCACCATAAAGGAAGTCTGCCCAACCGGGAAGTACCATGCGGAGTCGACGGTGCCCTTTACGAATGCATTGGTGCCGCCGAGGCCGGCAAACGTGAAGGTCAGTGCGTTTCGCGAACCCCTTGTGGGGTCCAGGTAATTGTCCCGGCTGTCCCTGACAATGGAAGGGGTGATACTGCTGGTTGTGTTTGTCCCTATCTGGTCCAGTATTATCGGTGACACTCCTTCGGAGATATTGTATATCGTGGCCCTCTCGAAATTATACCCGATGCTGCCGCTCCAGTATTCCGAGAAATTCTTCCCCAGGCTCAAATAGACGCCGGTGGCGCGCTGATCATATTCTACGTACTGCCTGGTGTTCCTGTAAATGCCTGTCGAAAGGGATATGGGTTTATCGAGGAACCATGGGTCCCTGAATGAAATCTCGTAGAGTGAACTCACTCCCCCGATTTCCCCTTTTATTTTCAGATACTGGCCTCTTCCGAAGAGGTTGCCCAGGGTGAGGTCGGCGGTGGCGATAAATTTGTCGACGGAACTGTAGCCGCCGCCTACGCTGAGGAAGTCCGTAGACCTTTCTTTGACCTTTATGCCCAGGTCTACCACCTTCTTCTTGTATCGGGGTTTCGGGATTATCTCGACGGAGCTGAAGTAATTGAGGTTGTTTATCCTCTGGTAGCTCCTCCTGATTTTCGCACTGTCAAAAATGTCGCCCTCGTCGAGCCTCATCTCTCTTCTGATGACCTTGTCTCTGGTCTTGGTGTTCCCCGATATTTCAATCCTGCCTACCCGATACAGGTCCCCTTCATTGATGGCAAGAGTCACGCGGACGGTCTTGTTTTTTTCGTCCGGGACAAGGTCGGGCGTAACCGAGACAAGGGCATATCCGTTATCCATGTAAAGACTGGATATTGACTGTATGTTTTTTTCAACGAGGCTCTTGTCAAAAACGTTACCGGGCTGAACGGTTATCATCGACATGATCTTCTTGTCGCTGTAAGCCTTGTTGCCGGCCACATCCACTGACGAAATCCTGTACTGGTCGCCTTCCGAGACCCTTATTCTGATGGTCATGCTTTTTTCCTTCCTGTTGACCGTGACCTCGGGTTCGCCTACGACAGCCTTGATGTACCCGTGGTCGAAGTAAAGGTCCTTGATCCTCTCCACATCTTTCTGCATCACATCCTTCTTGTAATATCCGGATGAAGTGATAAAGGAAAAAAGCCACCATGTAGAGGTTTTCATTACTCCCTTGATCTTCGACGAGGAAATATGTTTGTTGCCCTCTATTATTATCCTGCGGATCTTTATCTTGGGCCCTTCGTCGATCTGGTATGTAAGGGTGACGTCATTTTCCGATATCTTCTTTATGACAGGCACTACGTTCGCGAGCCAGTATCCTTCCTCTTCATAGAACTTGCTCAGTCTGGCCGCATTGTCCTGGATAAGAACGGTGTCGGCGATGGAGCCCGGCGTTATCGTGATTTTTTCCTTCAGCTTGGAGTCGCCGTATTCCTTGTTGCCCTGGAAATCAACCTTTATTATGGTGGGCTTCTCCCGGAGGACGTAAATAAGCTTTATGCCGCCTTCGAAAGGGTCGGCCTTGACCTTGACATCGTCGAAGTATCCCATCTTGAAGATTGTTTTTATGTCATCGCTGATCTTGTCCTCGGACAGGGGCTCACCGATTTTCTCTGAAATCTTCGATCTTACGGCCCCTTCTTCTATCCTCTTCAGTCCCTGGATCTCGATCTTGGTGATGACGGGCTGGCCCTGCGCATATGCAAAACCGCCCGTCAAAGCCACAAAAACCAACAATAGAACTATCCTGCGCATTCATTGCTCCCGTTCGCTGACAGAATTTCCAAAGAAAAAAAGCTCGATAAGTATAGCACTTGGGCAGGGGGAAAAGTAAATAGTCTACGGCACGGATCACGGTCACGTCAAAGTCGTGTGCAATTTGTCATTCTCGCAAGCGAAGCGCGTCGGGAATCCTTCAGTAAATACCACCCCAACCACTCTCTCCCAAGGGAGGTGGGAAAAAAAGGGTTTCCTCCCT
>JARRRD010000075.1:13363-36531 GCA_037381085.1 Candidatus Sulfobium sp. | reverse complement strand
CCATCTTTTCCAATGCCGCCGGGCCACCGAAATTTTCCTTGCCCAAAAGCAGGGTGTTCTGTTATAAATATAGATAGGAAATCAGACTTTCCTGCCCTGTTGGTGATATATGGAAAAGTTGATCCGGCAAATTAGATCCTTCGGGAGCCAGCGTGAGGTGCTGGTGAGCATGTTGCCCAGGTGGCAAAAGCCTGAAGGCACCTTTATGGCACCCACCTATCGAATAGGCGGATTTAATTCTTCATGTACACGGCAGGGCGGGATTAATAATATTATAAAAAAGCTGGCAGCTGTGATTTCGGCGCTTTTGGAAGGAAGCTTTTTGCCTCACAGAGAAAACAAACTATACGGGCCTGTAATTACAGGCTTTTTAATAGATCTTTCATGGAACTTTTTACCTGAACCCAGAGTTTTCTCAACTCCAAAAGTCCTGTCCGAATCATAGTCCGGCACCCGGACTAGGAATTGGAACTATTTAAAGAACAAAAAAGGACACCCCCGCTCGCATGGCGGATGCAGCCGCAGGACTTTGACGACCTCCTCGGCCAGTCACATTTACTCGGCAAAAACAGGCCCTTAAGGAGACTTGTCGAAGAAGACAGGATAGTCTCTCTAATCCTTTACGGCCCTCCGGGCACGGGAAAGACCGCCCTTGCTCACATAATCGCCGGAAAGACACGTTCCGAATTCATCTCCCTGAATGCCGTCACTGCCGGCATAAAAGACATCAGAGACGCAGTGGCTTCAGTTAAAGGCGAAAAGACGATACTCTTCGTCGACGAGATCCACAGGTTCAACAAGGTCCAGCAGGACGCGCTCCTTCCTTACATCGAAAAAGGGGAACTCACGCTTATCGGAGCCTCGACGCAAAACCCCTTTTTCTCACTCGTCCCCGCTCTCTCTTCGAGGTCTCTTATCTTCCAGTTCAGGCCCATCCCGGAGGACGATGTCAGAAAACTCCTGCGCAGGGCGCTTTCCGAAGGCAGGGGTCTGGGCAACCATGATGTTTCGGTCGACGACGGTGCGATCGACTTCATGGCCTCCGTCAGTCAGGGCGATGCAAGACGGGCACTGAACATGCTTGAGCTTGCCTTTCTCTCCTCCGGGAGTGATGACGGCCGTTCCCACATCACAATTGAGCACGCCAAAGAGGTCGTAGAGAACAGGACGATTTATTATGACGAGGACGATCACTACAATACGGTGTCCGCTTTCATCAAGAGCATGCGGGGGTCGGACCCGGATGCGGCCGTCTACTGGCTTGCCAAGATGCTGGAAGCGGGAGAAGACCCGCTGTTTGTGGCAAGGAGGATAGTCATCTGCGCGGCCGAAGACGTAGGAAACGCCGACCCGACCGCGCTGTTCGTCGCCGTTTCTGCTATGCAGGCGCTGGAAAGGATCGGTATGCCCGAGGGCAGGATTCCCCTGGCGCAGGCCGTGGTATACATTGCGGCCGCCCCAAAAAGCAACGCCTCCTGTGCCGCCATTGACAGGGCGACAGAGGCCGTACGCAGTGAACCGGTCCAGGCTGTTCCCGACCACTTGAAGGACTCCCACTACGCCGGAGCAAAACGGCTCGGCGCGGGGAAGGGATATCTCTATCCCCACAGTTTTGAGAAACATTATGTCAGGCAGAACTACATGCATATTCACAAGTCGTTTTACACTCCGTCCTCTCAGGGATATGAGAGGATCATGAAATCACGGCTTCGGAAAAGGAGGAGTACACCAGATGATTAACCCCCTTAATATTTCCATTTCTCTCGGCGTCGGAATCATCGTCGGCGTTATCCTGGGTCTGGTTTACAGGCATGCCCTGAAGTCCCGGAAGGATTCAATCGAAAGTGAAAAGAAGAAGATCATCGAAGATGCCCTTAAGAACGCCGAATCGGCCAGGAAAGAGGCGTCCATCGAGGCCAAGGACATTCTTTACCAGGCGAAGCACGACGCTGAAAAGGAGTTGAGGGAGCGCCGGTCCGAGCTCAATCACCTCGAAAAAAGGTTGAGACAGAAGGAAGAGACCATCGAAAGGAAGTTCGACCAGGTCGACAAGCGGGACCACGAACTCGGCAGGAGAGAGAAGGACTGCGCCGCCAGGGAGCGCGCCATCCAGGAAAAGGACAACCGCTACAGCCAGCTCATCAAAGAGCAGATCCAGCTCCTCGAAAGACTGTCAGGGGCAACGCAGGAGGAGGCGCGTCAGGAACTGCTCAGGCGCGTCGAGGAAGAATCCCGTTATGACATGGCAAAACTCTTGAAGAGGATTGAAGATGAGGCAAAGGAAAACGCGGAGAAAAAGGCCAAGGAAGTCATAGGGTTCGCCATACAGCGTTATGCCAGCGATTATGTCGCCGACGCGACCGTATCGGCCGTCAGCCTCCCGAATGATGAGATGAAGGGCAGGATCATAGGGCGGGAGGGAAGGAACATCAGGGCGCTGGAGGCCGCAACCGGTGTGGACCTTATCGTGGATGACACTCCCGAGATGGTAACGCTGTCGGCCTTTGACCCTGTGCGGCGGGAGGTAGCGCGGATCTCTCTCGAAAGGCTTATCGCCGACGGCCGGATCCATCCGACCAGAATCGAGGAAATCGTCGAAAAAGTGAAGAAAGAAGTTGACGCCGGCATCAGGGAAGAAGGGGAGAAATCCGTTTTCGATCTGGGTCTGTCGGGCATACATCCCGAACTTATAAAGACCATCGGCCGGCTCAAGTACAGGACGTCTTATGGTCAGAACATGCTTCAGCATTCCCGTGAAGTCGCCTATATTTCAGGGATGATGGCAGGTGAACTGGGGGTGGACGTCAAACTTGCAAAGAGGGCCGGGCTCTTGCACGATATCGGAAAGGCCGTCGACCATGAAATAGAAGGCACCCACCAGGAGATCGGCGCAAACCTGGCGCGCAAATTCGGCGAGAACAACAAGGTAGTGAACGCCGTCCTCGTTCATCACGGCGAAGGCGAGCCCGCAACGGTCGAGGCCGCCCTTGTTGCGGCGGCCGACGCCCTTTCCGCTGCCCGGCCGGGAGTGCGGAGGGAGAGTATCGAAAATTATCTGAAGAGGCTCGAAGCCCTTGAGAAGATGGCCCTTTCCTTTAAGGGAGTCGACAAGTGTTACGCTATTCAGGCCGGCAGGGAAATAAGGATAATCGTCAAGCCGGAGGACATCAACGACGAGATGTCCTCGATGATAGCCAGGGACCTCTCGAAGAAGATCGAGGCCGAGATGTCCTATCCGGGCCAGATCAAGGTGACCGTCATAAGGGAATCGAGATATGTCGAATATGCCAAATAGGAGTGACAGTGACAGATAGACGGCCGCCGACCTTGAATTCGGAATCACGGTGAAGGCACTCTTCATCGGCGACATAGTGGGTAAGACCGGGAGGATGGCGTTGAAGGCCCTTCTGCCGAAGCTGACGGATAAATACAAGGCGGATCTGGTCGTCGCCAACGGCGAGAACATCGCCGGCGGTTTCGGTCTCACTGAGTCCCTTGTCCTTGAGTTATTCTCGCTTGGCGTCCACGTAATCACCACCGGCAACCACGTGTGGGACAAGAAGGATTTCGTCCATTACATCGCCAAGGACAACCGCGTCCTGCGGCCGCTTAATTATCCGCCGGGTGTGCCCGGTTACGGAAGCATTGTTCTCACTCTTCCCGGCGGCCCCAAAGTAGCCGTCATCAATGTTTCAGGCAGGGTCTTCATGTCCCCACTCGACTGCCCCTTCAGGACCACGATGGCGGAGATAGAGACCATTTCGAAAGAGACCAGGATTATCATCATAGACCTTCACGCTGAAGCTACTTCTGAAAAGATAGCCTTCGGCCATTTTTTTGACGGGAAGGTGAGCGCCGTGATCGGAACTCATACCCACGTGCAGACTGCGGACGAAAAGATCCTCCCCAATGGCTCGGCTTACATCACCGACGTCGGCATGACAGGCCCTGCGAATTCGATCATAGGTGTCGAGCCCGCCCAGGTCATTCGCCGTTTTCTTACCTCCATGCCCGCGAAATTTGACGTCGCCCACGGCGAGAGTATCCTCGCCGGCGCAGTCATAGAGATAAACAATGAAACGGGCAAGGCAACAGGAATCCACAGGCTTCAGATAACCTATCCCTGACAGGCAGTCGACGTCACACGTTCGCGTGTTTGCTCTTGTAGTCCTCTATCGCCTTTTTCAAAGCGTCGGCGCCGAGGTTGGAGCAGTGCATCTTCTGCGGAGGGAGGCCGCCCAATTCGCTCGCAACGGCCTCCTTCGATATTGCAAGGGCCTCGTCAAGCGTCTTTCCCTTCACCATTTCCGTAACGATGCTGCTCACCGCAATGGCGGCACCGCACCCGAAGGTCTTGAACTTGGCGTCCACAATCCGCCCGTCTTTTACCTTTATATAGATCTTCATCGCATCGCCGCAAGTGGGATTCCCTTCTATTCCCACTCCGTCGGGGTCTTCCATGTCCCCCACATTCCTGGGGTTCATGAAATGGTCCATTACTCTTTCACTGTACATTCTTCTCCACCTCCCTCTCTGTCCCCCCACCCCTGAGCATAGGGGGAAATTTCTCTCAGCCGCTTGATAACGGCGGGAAATTCATTCAACAGGTAATCTGCATCTTCGGGACTGTTTCCCGTTCCCAGCGAAAACACGATCGAACCCTGGGCAAGGCTCGAAGAGATTCCCATGGAAAGAAGCACCGGGGACGCCTTCAATGCCTTCGAAGAACAGGCGGACCCGCTCGCCGCAAAAATCCCTTTTCCAGCCAGAAGAAGAAGCATGGCCTCTCCCTCGATAAACTCCACGCAGAAACTTGCGTGGGCGGGCAACCTGTTCTCCCTGTGGCCGGTCAGGTAAACGTTCGGCACTCCCGATATCGTATCGATAATCCGGTCCCTGAGGGGCCGCAGGTATTCAATCCTCTTCTGCATATCCGCACTCGCGAGTTCCGCAGCCTTTCCCATCCCGACGATGGCCGGAACATTTTCGGTGCCCGCCCTCCTGCCCGACTCCTGGATGCCCCCGTAGATCAGGGGAACGATCCTCGTGCCCTGCTTTACATAAAGCGCGGACGCACCCTTCGGGCCGTAAAACTGGTGAGCCGACATGCTGAGCAGGTCGACGCCGAGTTCCTTCACGTCAACGGGAATGTTTCCCGTAGTTGCGACCGCATCGGTATGGACAGTGATGTTCCGCTCCTTTGCCACCTTCGCGATCTCCCTGATGGGCTCAATGGTCCCTACCTCGCTGCTCGCATGGGTTACGGAGATCACCGTTGTCTCTTTAGTTATCGCCTTTTTCACGATATCGGGGTCCACAACGCCATTCCTGTCTACAGGCAGATACGTCACTGTAAAGCCGCTCTTTTCCAGAAACCTCGCCGAATTCAGTACTGAATGGTGCTCCATCCTCGAAACCAGCAGGTGCTTACCCTCGTTCTGTCTCGCAAGGGCGATTCCCCGCAGCGCGAAGTTGTTGGCCTCGGCGCCGCTGGCAGTAAAAATAATCTCGGCCGGCTTCGAATTCACAAGCGCCGCAACCTTCTCCCTGGCGAGTTCAATAGCATTCTTCGCCTTAATGCCGTATTCGTACATGCTCATCGGGTTGCCGAACTCTTCCTTCAGATAGGGCATCATCGCATCAAGGACGTCCGGGTGCAGCGGATTGGTTGCCACATGGTCAAAATAATGCTTTTTCATAATCACCTCGTGCGCTTCTTTATATAAAATTTGAAGAAATCGCCTGAATCCTCCATGCCGAGAAACTCATTGCCGGTCTTCTCGCACCATGAGGGTATATCTTCAAGTGCGCCGTCATAATCGGTCATGATCTCAAGTATCTGTCCAGGCTCCAGCTCCTTTATCTGCTCCTCCAGTTTCAGGAGATGCATGGGGCACATCATGTACACGATGTCCGTAGTGACGTCGGGTTTTACATTCTCGACAAATTTCATTGCAGAGATTTCGCCGCTTCGACGCCCCTTCCTTTCCTTTGCCGGCTGCCCTTTTCTCCTATCCTGATCAGCCCGTTTCCGTCCAGCAGGTCCCTGAGGGTCATATTATCGAGGAAGGCCTCGATATTTTCTCCAAGGGCCTTCCAGAGGAGGTGTGTGACGCATCCGTCGATCCTCATGCAACCCTCGTTCGGATCAAGACAGGAGGTGATGGCCACCGGGCCTTCGAGTTCCCTCAATATCGCGCCTATACTTATACCTTCCGGCGCCCTGTTCAGCATATACCCGCCGCCGGGCCCCTTGACACTCTTTATGAGGTCCGCCCTGCGCAGTTTGTTCAGTATCTGTTCCAGGTAGGCCACGGAAACGTCCTGCCTCTCCGAGATTTCCTTGATCGTGATAGGTCCTTTCTTGTATCCCCTCGCTATCTCGAACATTGCCCTCACTCCATACTGTCCTTTCGTCGATAACCTAAGCATAATATAAATTAAAATAGTTTAGTAATTCTGTCAACTATTAACGTCAAGGATAAATTCAGGCAATGGGAGAGGGGCGATGGGAAATGGGGAAAAAAGGAAACAGAACTTTCTTAGAACCTATCTCAAACTCGAAATATCATCATAGGCACCAGGTCTGTCATTTCGGCTTGCCTGCCTGCCGGCAGGCGCTTCGCTTGCTGGAATGACAGCTTTGAACCGAGAACCGATTTTGAGATAGGTTCTAGTCTCCCGCATTGTTTTTGGCCGTCATTCCTGAGCAGGTCGGTGCGACTCTGATCTCGACCTTGTCCCCTGTCGCAATGTTATATTCCGCTGCCGCGTTCCCTCCGTTGACAAACAATTCAAGATACCCGGAGCTGTTCACCAGTGAATATAATCCCCTGCCTTCCGCCTGTGAATAGACCTCTTTAAGAGGAACTTCCCTGTTTCGGAAAGTCATCCTGATGATATAAGGACCCGGCCTTCCGCCAAGCCCGCGGATATCGTCGCCACTGATGTTCGTTATTGCATTGCCGAACCTGTCTATATGGATCACTTCTCCAGTCATATCACCCCCGGCAGTCAGGTCAGGGGAAGGGACCTCGAATTTCTGATAATCCTTTACGGAATCTCCGAAGTCGGACATCCCCACCCCCCGTGAAAGCCAGGCCGCAACGGGGGCAAATAGGTCCCTTCCCTGGAAAGTGGGACTCTCCGATGAAAGAAAATAACGGCCGGCGGTGATATGTACGACCCGCGGCTCTTCCCGGCTGAACTTATATACATATGAGAATACGCCGTTATCGGGTCCGATGAAATACTGACTGTCCGCGCTGACCATGATCGGCCTCCTGCCGGAGCCGACCCCCGGATCGACAACAACAACGGGGATGGTATGGTCCGGAAAGAATTTGTAGCTCACGCCAAGGGAGAAAGCGGCCTCTTTGATATTCTGCGGTACGATACCGTGGGTAAGGTCGACTATCAGCGCCCGGGGATTGATCTTCAGGATCACGCCCTTCATGACACCGACGAAGGGGTCCCTGTAACCGAAGTCCGTCGTCAGCGTTATGACAGGCTCATTTCCCACTATCTACAGTCCCCGT
Source organism: Candidatus Sulfobium sp. (assembly GCA_037381085.1). Taxonomy (GTDB): domain Bacteria; phylum Nitrospirota; class Thermodesulfovibrionia; order Thermodesulfovibrionales; family UBA6898; genus JARRRD01. The sequence goes on along the minus strand of JARRRD010000075.1, from coordinate 28,993 downwards.
AAGAGAACGGATATCCTCGATCTTCTCCCTTTCCATGTAGGCAATTATACCGTCCAATATCTCTACCGCCGCAGTCGGCCTTACGAAACTGGCCGTTCCCACCGCGACAGCCGATGCCCCGGCGATAAGGAACTCCGCGGCGTCGTCGCCGTTCATGATGCCACCCATGCCGATAACCGGTATCCCGACCGCCCGGGATGCCTCGTACACCATCTTAACCGCAACCGGTTTTATAGCAGGGCCGGAAAGTCCTCCCGTAACGTTACCGAGTCTGGGTTTCCTTGTTCTTATATCGATCGCCATCCCCGTAAGCGTGTTGATCAGGGACAGCGCGTCCGCCCCCGCATCCTCTGCGGCACGCGCCATGATCGTTATGTCGGTCACATTAGGGGACAGTTTAACGATCAGTGGCAAAGTCGTTGCCTTTCTCACGGCAGACACCACCTGAAAAGTCACCCTGGGGTCCGTCCCGAATATGCACCAGCCGGCCTGTTTATTAGGACAGGAGATGTTCATTTCGAGGCCGTGAATGCCCTCCACGGAACTCAGCCTCTCCGCCGCTGCCGCGTATTCCTCCACGGAATCACCGAAAAAATTCGCAATGACGGCCGTATCGAACTGCCGGAGGAACGGCAGCTTTTCCCTGACGAATGCTTCTATCCCGATATTCTGCAGCCCTATCGCATTCAGCATGCCCGCTGCCGTTTCAACGACTCGCGGCGGGGGATTGCCCTCCCTGGGCTGAAGCGACAGCCCCTTCACGACCACCGCACCGAGCCTGCCGAGGTCCATAAATTCGGCATACTCTTCGCCGTAGCCGAACGTACCGGAAGCGGTCATGACGGGATTCTTGATTCTTATTCCGGCTATTCGAACTTCAAGATTCACGGTTCACCAGACTATCTCAGCGGCATCAAATACCGGGCCTTCCTTACAGACCCTTCTGTACCCGCTTTTCGTTCTTACCACGCAACCCAGGCAAGCCCCGATACCACATGCCATGTTCTCTTCAAGGGAAACATATCCCCGCACGCCGAGTGAAAGGGCGGTCTCCGCAATCCCCCTCAACATGGGGACGGGCCCGCAGGCATAGACTACCGGCGCAGAGGACGTTGTCGTATGTCGGCCCATGAAGTCACGCAGAACATCCACCACCGTCCCCTTAATCCCGCAGGAGCCGTCATCCGTACAGAGGACCAGGTTTTCGTAGACACCACCCAGTTCCCCGGCGAGGATCTGGTCTTCGTTGGGGAGGGGATATGAATTGCCGAGGGGTCCGACAATATCCAGCACTTCGCCCTTCCCCATCGAACTCAGGAGTGAAGTGCCTTTCCCTCTCACCCTGTAAAACAGTTGAAGGCCATCGGGCGTTCTTCTGAAGAGGCTGAACGCCCTTTTTAAGAGCGGGTCGTAACCTCTGTCCGTCCCGACCATATAAAACTGACCCGGGGCAGGTTCAGTCATCTCGTCCAGATTTACAAGTGAGAGCAGATTGTGGTTTTGATGCAGTGGCCGGTTTTCTTTGATCTGAGCCCTGAAGTACCTACTCAAAGCTGATCTCTAGGACCTCGTATTCGATGGTCCTTGCGGGCGCCTTTATGACTGCCGTGTCCCCGATGTCCTTTCCGAGCAGCGCCCTGCCGACGGGTGAGCTGATCGATATCTTGCCGTTCTTCACATCGGCTTCCTCCGGCCCGACGAGGTTGAAGACATACTCCTCATCGGCCTCCACGTCGAGCACTTTCACCGTAGCGCCGAAGGCAATCTTCGTTTGCCTGATCTTCGAAGGGTCGATCACATCCGCAAGGGCTATCTTGGATTTGAGCTCCTGGATCCTGCCCTCCAGAAAAGACTGCTTTTCCTTGGCGGCATGGTACTCCGCATTTTCCGAGAGGTCGCCGTGTGCGCGCGCCTCCGCTATGGCCTGTATATTACGAGGACGCTCCACTTTGAGGAGCTTCTCCAGCTCCTCCTGCAACTTTTGATAACCTTGGGGTGTAAGCGGTATCCTCTGCATTTCTCACTCCTTCGACATAAGATATCGTAATTTAACACTTTAATAGCTTTTTTTCAAAACGTTTTGCCCCTGTGCCTTTCCCGAGCCGGTCTCCTTCCCTGCTTGTCCCGGTGATACCGGAGCCTTTCACATCATGGTGTTTGCTCCCCTCGGTTGCTGGCACCGACAAGCTGAGAGTTTTCAAAAGAGTCAACTATCTCGAGGTTACACCCAGTAAAAAAAGCCCGCCTGCGAGATACTCCTTCCAAAAAGAAAATGTTTTTCTGCCGCAAGAGAATACGCCTCATCCAGAAATAAGACAGCACTTCTATTGACAGTTATTTTATGAGATAATGACGTCAAATGGGGGATCATAAACTTACAAAATATTTATTTATGACGGGGAGAAGGAAATCTACTTTCAGAGTAGTTATAATTCTTGTCGTTGTTCTTCTAATGGGCAATCTGAGTGCTTTAATTGACCGAATACTTCACCCCGCAATCCCCTATTTTGATGAAGAGCATTTAATTGTGGGAGGGGTCATCGCTTTTATAACATCAATATTATTCGTCACGTTGGCAATTTATATGAGAAGGCTGCATAAACATGATGAGAGATTCCATGCCCTGTTCGGACTCTCTCCTGATGCAATGGTGCTCGTGGACTTATACGGCAACATAATCATGACCAACGAGCAGGGAGCAAATTTATACAGCGGCAGCGCTGAGGAACTGATCGGCAAGAATGTTTTTGACCTGATTGTCCCGGAGGAGAGAACGCTTGCAAAAGAGATAATGACAGAAAGGATATTTAAACAGAGTTGTGTTAGAAATATCGAGCACACAGCACTGAGAAAGGATGGATCTTCTTTCCCCGCAGAATTAAACTTAGCGTTGATTGTTGATAAAAAGGGGAAAGCTGAAGCCATAATTAGCGTAATCAGGAATATCACGGAACGGAAAACTGCCGAGAAACAGATTTACAGGATGGCCTATTACGACTCCCTGACTGACCTGCCGAATCGCATGTTTTTTGTAGAACTATTGAAAAGGAAACTTGAACATGCAAAACGCAATAATCTCATAGTGGCAATTTTCTTCATTGACCTGGATGATTTTAAGCGAATCAACGATACACTGGGTCATGATATTGGCGACCAGTTGCTGCAGGCTGTCGCCAATAGATTGCTGGAAACTATGCGGAGAAGCGATTACGTTGCCCGTTCATACAAGAAGGAAATTACTGAAGTCGTATCCCGACAGTGCGGCGATGAGTTCATCATATTACTGCACAACATCAAGCATGCTGAAGATGCAAGCAATACTGCACACCGTTTGCTCAAGGAATTAGCCCAACCATATGAGTTAAGCGGTCGTGAAGTATTCATAACTGCAAGTATCGGCATCTCATTATATCCTGGTGACGGTGAGGATGCTGAAAGCCTCCTCAAAAACGCAGATACAGCAATGTATCAGGCCAAAAACAAAGGGAAAAATAATTGCCGATTTTACTCGAGACAAATGAATGTCGCTTCCCTTGAACTGCTGACCCTGGGAAACGAACTTCACAGGGCTCTGGAGCGCAATGAGTTCCTGCTGCATTACCAGCCGAAGGTGGCTTTTCTAACAAGAAACATTATCGGAGTCGAGGCGCTCATACGCTGGAGACATACCGCTAGGGGTTTGATTTCGCCGGCGCAATTTATACCACTGGCCGAAGTTAACGGACTTATCATACCAATCGGTGAATTTGTGTTACGCACTGCCTGTCTGCAGAATAAGAAATGGCAAGAAGCCGGCTTTAAACCGATAACAGTAGCTGTGAATCTGTCAAGCCGCCAGTTTGATCAAAAGGATCTCCCAGAAATGATACACGAGGTCTTAAATGAGAGTCGGCTTTCTCCTGAACACCTGGAAGTTGAAATCACTGAAAGCATGGTTATGCGAAACCCGGAAGAAGCTATTCTGACTCTGCAGGCGTTGAAAGAGATGGGCATAAAGATTGCGATTGACGATTTCGGTACCGGGTATTCATCTTTGAATTATCTGAAACGACTCCCCCTCGATTTTGTGAAGATTGACAAGTCCTTTGTTGAAAATGTGTCATCGAGTTCGGGTGATGCCGCAATCGTCAGGGCAATTATCGCCATGGCGCACAGTTTGAATTTGGAAGTAATTGCCGAGGGTGTGGAGACTGAAGAACAACTGACGTTTTTACAAGAACATGGGTGTGATGCGATGCAAGGTTTCTTATTATGTCGTCCCCTGCCCGCCGAAGACTTTCCAGAAATATTAGATAAAGGGATACCTTAGTAATTTATTGATTGAAGATATGCAGTTGGGTTACACCTTATTTAGCCGTACCGTGCAATCCTTCTTCAACCTTCTCAGACAGGAATATCTTCAGGAGCGACTGATACGGCACATCCCTCCTGTTCGAAGTAACTTGAGGTGTGCGATCAGATACTCGGGCAGATGAATCAAGATAGTCCTGGCAGACGGCTTTAAGTTAGGGAGAACGACCCGCTTCGCCGTCGAATAGTCAATGTACTCCGTAGAATCATGAGTCGCCCGGAACCCGGCTTCCTCCGCTTCGCTCTTAAACTTGGGCATCTTCTTGAGTTTGCTCATATACTTTCCACTCCTTCCGGCTCATGTCACGCGCCGACATGAACGTCCGGACATCGCCGGAAGAAAGAAGCTGAAGCGACCTTGACCTGAAGAGTCGCTATTCATTAATCTAATCAATTCACTGGGGAGACGGCCCTTGCCTTCAAAACAACTCAGGGTATCTCCTTAATTTTGGAGGAGACATGCGGTTTTCCAAGATGTTCATACCGACACTGCGTGAGGCCCCTGCAGATGCTGAAGCGATAAGTCATATCTTAATGCTCAGGGCGGGCTACGTACGCCAGCTTGCAGCCGGTCTTTACATGTTGCTTCCCCTTGGGTGGAGGGTCATGGCAAAGATCAACGCCGTACTCAGGGAGGAAATGGATGCCATAGGCGCACAGGAAATATCCCTTCCCGTTCTCCACCCCGCCGAGGTCTGGCAGCAGACCGGCCGTTGGGACGTGATAGGGGACGAGATGTTCCGTCTCAAAGACCGTTCAGGCCGCGACATGTGTCTGGGGATGACCCACGAAGAGATAATGACCTGGCTTGCCTCAAGGGAAATCCGCTCGTACCGGGACCTTCCACAGGTGTGGTACCAGATACAGACAAAACTGAGGGACGAGGCGCGGCCGAAGAGCGGGATTCTGAGGACAAGGGAATTCATCATGAAAGACAGCTACAGTTTTGACGTCTCCGAAGAAGCTCTCGACAAAAACTATGAGTTTCACACAAAAGCTTACCACAGGATATTCAGCAGGTGCGGCCTGAAATTCCTCATGGTTGAGTCGGACCCCGGCATGATGGGTGGCGCCGTATCACATGAGTTTATGGCACCGAGCCCGGCCGGAGAAGATGAGGTTGCCCTGTGCGGCAACTGCGGATACTCCGCCAACGTCGAACTCGCCCTCTCTGCTCCGCCGGTAAACGAGAAGCAGGAATGGCCGCTTGAAGAAGTCCACACACCGGAAAAGAGGACGGTGCAGGAAGTCTCGAATTTCATGAAACTGCCGTCTTCATATTTCATGAAGAGCATCCTGGTCATAAGCAAGGAGGGTCCCGTGCTGGCAGTTGTCAGAGGCGACCAGGAACTGCACGAAAAGAAACTCGCGGCAATAATCGGAGACCACAGGCCGGCTCAAAGACCGGAGGTGAAGGAGATACTCGGCGTTGAGGCGGGGTTCATAGGACCCATGGGACACCGGATCAGGATCATCGCCGACAATTCCCTCCGGGATGGGGCTTTTGTCAGCGGTGCCAACAAGCCGCATTATCACTTCAAGGGCGTGAGAGCGGAAAGGGATTTCTCCGCAGAATGGCATGACATCCATAAGGCCAGGGAGGGAGATCTCTGCGAAAAATGCGGGGGAGTATTGCACATAGAACGCGTCATCGAAATCGGCAATATCTTTAAACTGGGGACCAAGTATTCTGTCCCGCTGAATGCCGTTTTTCTCGACGAAAACGGGCAGGAGAAGCCGATCATCATGGGCAGCTATGGCATTGGGCCTGCCCGCATCGCCGCCGCCGCCGTCGAACAAAACCATGACAGGGACGGTATCATCTGGCCGAGGTCACTGGCCCCGTTTGACGTCGAGATATTGCCGCTGAACATGAATGACCCCGGCACTGTCGAGGCTGCCACAGTCCTTTACGACAGTCTTAAGGAAAGCGGCATTAAAGCCTTGATGGACGACCGCGAGGAAAGGGCCGGAGTCAAGTTCAAGGACGCCGATCTCATAGGAATACCCACGCACATCATCTTCGGTGAGAGAAACCTGAAAGAAGGGCTCGTTGAAATAAAGGACCGGAAGTCAAAAGAATCGGCGAAGGTAAAGACCGGGGAAGTTCTCGCTTACATAAAAGACCTGCTTGCAACGGTCAAACAAATGTCCTGAAAGATCGGCATCAATACAGGCGCCCCAGTGACTTTCTCCTGTTGTCGCATAAGATTCTCTGAAAAGCGCGGAAGGGTTTCTCCTGCCAGGTGCTCTTCTTACGGCTCTTCGGGCTCTTCCGCATGGACCCGTTGTGAGTCGGTCTCTTCCTGTCCCTGTTTCGCTTCGGGGCGGGGCTTCCGTCGGGGTCTGCGCCTCTGACGCCATGCCTGCTTGCGTCTGGGCTTTCGCGCCGGGTCCCGGGAAGGTTCAACGGCCGCTCCCTGTGCCGGTTCAGCCCTTGATTCGACTTCGGACTCCTTTATCGCTTCCGGTTTCGGTTCCCGGACCGGTTCAATTTCAGGTGTCGGCGCAGGTTCGAGTGCCTGTTGAGCCGGCTCCTGATGTTTTCCTTCCCCCGCCGTCTTGTGCCGTGCCTTCCGGCCGCTCTTTTTCTTGTGTCTGCCCTTTTCTTTGATATCGACCTTTGCCTCGGGTCTCTGCTCCTGTTTCTTCTCCTGGGAGGGCTCCGCTTTCTGCTCTATGGATTCGACGTTGATATCGTAGCGGCCGGCCAGTTTAGCATCCGCAAGGACCTTGACTGTCACACCGGACTCCTTCTCGACCTCGGCTATCTCGTCCCTCCTGGTGTTGATAAGATAGTTGGCGCTTTCGACCGGAAGGCGGCAGGTTACGCTCTTCAGACCGCCTTTCGAGACCCTGGAATAGATTTCCCTGGAGGCTGAAAGAGCAAGCATCTCCGCGGTCTTGACGATGCCCGTACCGTCGCAGACTTCGCATTTCCTGTTAACGGACTCGATATAGGCCGTTCTCATCCTCTCCCGCGTCATCTCCACCATGCCGAACTTCGATATCCCCGTTATCTCCGTGTGGGCCTTGTCGGAACTTAAGGCGGTCCTCAACCTGTTTTCAACCTCTCTCCTGTTCTTTGACGATGCCATATCGATAAAATCCACTACTATCAAGCCGCCGATATCCCTCAGCCTCAACTGCCTGGCTATCTCATCGGCAGCCTCGATATTTGTCCTCAGTGCCGTCGATTCCACGTTTTCCTCTTTCCTGCTCCTGCCCGAATTCACATCAACGGCAGTGAGCGCCTCCGTCTTGTCTATCACTATGTATCCTCTGGACGGGAGATGGACGTATCTTTCGTGAAGTCTGGCTATCTGTTCTTCTATGTTATGCTTCACAAAGACAGGCTTTTTTTCCTTGTAATATTTTATGTTGATCTTGCGCCATGGCAGGGTCCTTCTCAGGAAGGCCTTTGTGGCCTTGAAGGCGGTTTCGTCATCTATAAGCACTTCGGTAACGTCTGAAGTAAGATAATCTCTCACAGTCCTCACTGAGATGTCCTGCTCCCTGTAAATGAGCGCCGGGGCTGATACCTTCCTGGACTCGGTCTGTATCTTGCTCCACAATTTTGTAAGATATTTCAGGTCGTTCGACAGTTCCTCACCCGTCCTGTCGCTGCAGGCTGTCCGGAGAATAAAGCCGGTATTCTTGGGAAGTTTGAGTTCGCCGAACACCTCCTTCAGCCGCTCCCTGTCTTCCCTGTTTTCGATCTTCCTCGAAACACCCACCCTTTCCTGCCCGGGCATCATGACTATATAACGTCCCGGCAGGGAAATATAGGTCGTCAGACTTGCCCCCTTGGTATCTCTCTCGTCTTTCTCGACCTGGACGATAAGCTCCTGTCCCTTCGATACGACTTCCTGTATCCGGGCCCTCTTGCCCTCCACTTTCTTCTGGAAATATTCGGAGCTCACTTCCCTCAGCTGCAGAAAGCCGTGTTTCTTGAGCCCGAAATCCACAAAGGCGGCCTGGAGGCCCGGCTCTACCCTCACCACCACGCCCTTGTATATATTTCCTTTGAGGTGTTCCTTGCCTGCGGCCTCCACATAGAAGTCTACCAGCACGTCGCCTTCGACTATGGCCACCCTCTTTTCTTCAGGATAAATCGCGTTGATCAGTATCTTCTTTTTCATTCACGTTCTCTTCAACCTCTGTCTCGTCTCCACACATCCTTGTTATCTGCTCGTCCAGCTCCTTGTGCAACAGGAACAGTGCCTCACTCAGCTCCAGCTCGGGGTATTTCATTATAGCCTCTATAACCTCTTCGAGCGGGAAATCGTTGTAATGTCCGTCAGGATAAACAATCCTCATCAATTTCCTCTTAAGGAGAAAACATCGTCTCTTCCCGCCGTCTTTACCGGGCAGGGGAATGATCACGTGTTCGATATCCTCTTCGAGACCATAGCGCCCGATCAACTCTTTGATCGCTTCCATGCGGATCTTCAGCCTGCCATAAGAAGACAAATCATAAAATCATGCGGTATTTTGCGGCGGTTCATCATCACGGGGGGATATCATCATTGCCGCCCATACCAACACCGGCCCGACATCGAGGGACTCTATTCCTTCCGGAAAGGTCTTCATGAAAACATCCCTGTTCCTGAAGTAACGGAGCACCATGGCGTCAAGCAGATCCTGCGGGACTCCTTTAAGCACGTCACACGGCGTGTCCGCTTCGGCTATTTTCCTTACGAGCTCATTGACGCGTTCGCGCTCCCTGTCAAGCAGGTCAACGTTTTCTTCCGGCGCACGCGCAGCGACTCGCCCTATCGCAGCTTTCATACCTTCGGAAGTAACAAGTTCCCTCATCACTTTGACGCTGGTTTCAAAAATTTCCTCAGCTTTCATGTCCCCTCTCCATCCCTGAAAAAAGACCGCCTGTGACCGACCCGGGGGAAAAATTATATTTCCTCCATTATACATTAAACCTGAAGTTGATTATATCCCCGTCCCGCACTTCGTAAGTTTTGCCTTCCAGCCTCAGAAGCCCCTTCTCCCGGGCAGCCTGCATCGTTCCCTGCCCGATGAAATCGTCATATGAGACCACCTCGGCCCGAATGAATCCCCTTTCGATGTCGGAATGTATTTTACCTGCAGCCTTCTGTGCGTTCGTCCCCTTGCGGATTGTCCAGGCACGCACCTCGTCTTCGCCGCTGGTGAGAAACGAAATCAGCCCGAGGAGGTCGTAGGACACTCTGACAAGTCTGTTCAAGGCGGGTTCGGAGACGCCAAGGTCCTCAAGGAAGGCCACGGCTTCTTCATCCGGTAGCTGGGCGATCTCCATCTCTATCTTCCCGCAGAGGGCAAGTACCCTGACCTGACCTCCGCTAAAAATTGCCTCCAGCCCGGATAGCGCAGCATGCGTCTTTTCGGTATCCCGTTCTTTCTCATCGGTATTAAGCACCACCACCGACGGCTTAATCGACATGAACTGGAGATGCCGCATCGACTTCTGTTCTTCTTCCGTGAACATCTCATTCCTGAGCGGCTTCTCGCTTTCCAGGATCTCTTTGCACTTTAAGAGGAGCCTTTTTTCTGCTTCGTCGGGCTTCCTGCCCTTCTTCATACCCTCTTCCATACGCTCCAGCCTCTTTTCGACGAGTTCGAGGTCCCCGAAAATCATCTCCAGCTCGACCGTGCCGGCATCCCTTACCGGATCGACGTCTCCCATGGGGTGCACAACCGTTTCGTCAACAAACCCTCTTACGACGTGCACCACTTCATCGGCGTCCCTTATCAGGTCGGCGACCTTCCTGTTCTGCTCCATGTCCCCCTTTGTGAGACCGATATAATCGATATATTCCACTGTCGCATATGTCGTTTTCTTCGGCCTGTAAATCTCGCTGAGCCTGTCGACACGCGCGTCGGGAACCTTGACCACTCCAATGTGCGGTTCGGACACAAGCGCCGGATAGACAGTAGTTTCAAGGTTCAGCCCGGTCAGGGCATTGAAGATAGTGGTTTTTCCTGAATTCGCAAGTCCCGTAATGGCTATTTTCAAGTCTTTCTCCTTTCCGTAAATCCAGGATATTATAACCTATACATGGTTGGAGAACGCGTCGAATGCGCGAGTAAGAAGCAAAGAGCATAGTAGTTGTGAGGCGGAACCGTGAAGACAAAGAGATGCTTGAAGTCGTTGACCGCGACGGCAACGTCATCGGACTGGCAAGTAGGTCCGAGGTACACGGCGATCCCTCCAGGATCCACAGGGTGGTCCACGTTCTTGTATTCGACAGGAAAGGCAGACTGTTGCTGCAGAAGCGGTCGCAGAACAAGGACATCGCCCCCGGCAAATGGGACACTTCTGTCGGAGGCCATGTGTCTCCGGGTGAAGACATCAAGGACGCAGCACGCAGGGAGATGGAAGAAGAACTTGGCATATCGGACTGCGGATTGACTTTCTTGTACAGCTATCTTTTCCCCGGCGTTGCTGAAACGGAGCTCGTACATACTTTTTCGTGCCTCCACTCCGGACCGTTTCAGTACAACAGGGACGAGATAGATACAGTGGAATTCAGGGATTTAAATGAAATAAGAAGCACCTTGGGCAGCGGTCTCTTCAGTCAACATTTTGAATGCGAGATCAGGACATATCTCGGTACGACTAAACGCCTCTCACATCAGGACCAAAAATATACTTCTGGATCTGAATGTTGAGACGGACATCCAGACTGTCTTCCAGCACCCACTCCGCAAGTTCTCGGGGAGTCAGCTTGCCCGTTGCAGCGGAAAAAAGAATCGTACATCTCCCTTTCAGTTTATAATCCTGCATCAGCTTTTTTGACCAGTCGTAATCTACCCTGTCGCATATCACAAACTTTATTTCGTCGGCGGGCTTCATATGTTCGAAGTTGGATAAATCCATTTCGCCGCTCATTCCGCTTCCCGGGGTCTTCACATCGAGGATAATCACCGCCCGTCCGTCTATATCCTTGACGCTCCGCGATCCGTTGGTTTCGACCAGCACCTTATGTCCCCCTTCTATAAGGCTGAAGACCAGCGACCCGGTCTCTCCCTGAAGCAGCGGCTCTCCGCCGGTGACTTCCACAAGTCGTACTCCGGCAGCCTTTACCCGGTCAACAATGTCACCCACCGCCATCTCCACGCCCCCCTCATATGCGTACTGCGTGTCGCAGTATGCACACCTGAGGTTGCAGCCGGCCAGCCTGACAAATGCACAGGGAAGGCCCGAATAAGTGGATTCGCCCTGCACGCTCGTAAACAATTCACAGACCTTCATGAAAAATCCTATGGATTATTCTAACCTATTTTGCCGGTTTGACGTGGAGGACAACCCTCTGCAGAGGTAGCAATCTTTTCTTGATCTGTTAAACTGGAAGTAGAATTTGACATCCGGGAGGGGAAGGTGAAGTCGGTTTATCTTCTTTCGATTGTGTTGCTTATTTCAGGGGCATTTACTTCAATTTCCATGGGCAAGGAGGAAAGAAATATGGGTAACTTCATGATCGCAAGCCCTGCATTCGAGGAGAACGGCCGGATTCCGCAAGAATACACCTGTGACGGTGAGGATGTGAACCCTCCGCTGAACATCGAAAATGTGCCCCCGTCTGCAAAGTCACTGGCACTGATAGTGGATGATCCGGACGCGCCGGGCAAGACCTGGGTCCACTGGGTATTATGGAACATTCCTCCTGCGACAACGGAAATAAAGGAAAATTCGGTCCCGAAGGGTGCTGCGCAGGGAAAGAACGATTTCGGAAAGAATTCTTACGGCGGACCCTGCCCGCCGTCAGGCACCCACCGGTACTTTTTTAAACTCTACGCCCTCGATACCCCTCTCCAACTCGGCTCCCGTTCGACAAAATACGATCTGGAGAGTGCAATGCGGGGGCACATAGTCAGTCAGACGGAATTGATAGGCTTGTATCGCCGGAAATAGGGCAAGAGGCTGCCCGGGGAGCTGCGTCTCAGCCCTTCCTGATGCCTTCCCTCGCTATGGCGATCTTGCCGGTCCTTACGAATTCCTTGATCCCCATCGGCTTCATAAGCTCCACGATCGCTTCTATCTTCTTTTCGTCTCCCGTGAGCTCGATGGTATAGGTCTTCTGGCTGGAATCCACTACCCTGCCCCGGAATATCTCCGTGAGCCGCAGGACCTCGGCCTTGTCCTCCTGCCTGGGTGCGACCTTTATCAGGACCATTTCCCGCTCTACGTGGTCCAGTTCTGTCATATCGACTACTTTTATGACGTCTACGAGCTTGTTCAACTGCTTGTTTATCTGTTCAATGATCCAGTCATCCCCATGCGTGACTATCGTCATCACCGAGACATGGGGATCTATCGTTTCACCAACGGAAAGACTTTCTATGTTATATCCCCTGCCGCTGAATAACCCCGAAACCCTGGAAAGCACGCCGAATTTATTCTCCACAAGAACGGATATCGTATGTCTCATAGCTCTCCTCTGTAGAAGTTATTTTACAGCCTTCAACTTCTTCTCCGCCTTCTTCTCTTCCTCCAGGAAGAGCATCTCGTCTATTGCCGCCCCTGCGGGGACCATCGGGTAAACCTTCTCCTTCCAGTCCACAACGAAATCCATCAATACAGGCCTCTTGACGCTGAAAGCCTCCTTCAGGACAGGCTCCACTTCGGAACGTTTCGTGGCCCTCAGGCCGACCGCATTATAAGCCTCGGCTATCTTCACAAAATCCGGCACCGTCTCGTCCAGCTTCGTGTGGGCATAACGCTCCTGGAAGAAGAGTTCCTGCCACTGCCTCACCATACCCAGATAGCGGTTGTTCAATACGGCAACCTTGACCGGCAGCCTGTTGATAACGGCCGTGGCAAGTTCCTGTATATTCATCTGTATGCTCCCGTCCCCCGCGACATCTATGACCAGCTTGTTGGGAAATGCGAACTGGGCCCCTATGGCGGCCGGAAAGCCGTATCCCATCGTCCCGAGTCCGCCCGAAGAAAGGAGCGTGCGGGGCTTGTCGAACTTGTAGAACTGGGCAGTCCACATCTGGTTCTGTCCCACCTCGGTCGCGATGATAGCGTCTCCCTTCGTAAGTTCATAGATCTTCTCGACGACGTACTGGGGTTTGATGACATCCGCTTCCCTGTCGTAGGACATGGGCCTTTCGGCCTTCCAGGCTGCTATCTGCTTGAGCCAAGACTTTCTGACCTCCCGCCACTGCTCCTTGACCTCGTCCTTCACGACCTTGTTCAGGACGGCCAAGACCTTCTTCACATCACCGACTATCGGGACATCCACGCGCACGTTCTTTCTGATAGAGGTCGGGTCGATATCGATGTGCACGATCTTCGCGTTGGGGGCAAAGGCCGCAATTTTTCCGGTGACCCTGTCGTCAAAGCGCATGCCAACGGCAATCAGAAGATCGGCTTCCTGTATCGCCTTGTTCGCAAAATATGTCCCGTGCATGCCGGGCATGCCGAGCGAGAGTTTGTGGCTTCCGGGAAATCCGCCCAATCCCATCAGCGTCATTGTAACCGGTACGTCGGTATATTCGGCGAGTTCCTTGAGCTCCTTCGAGGCCCCCGACAGGATCACTCCCCCGCCGGCTACTATGACCGGCTTCTTGGCCTTCGCGATCATGTGGGCCGCCTGGTTTATCATGAATTTGTTGCCCTCGTACGTCGGCTTGTAACTTCTTATGTTGATGCTTTCAGGCCAGACGAATTCGGTCTTGGAAGAAGTAACGTCTTTCGGCAGGTCTATCAGCACCGGACCGGGACGACCGGTCGTAGCTATGTAAAAGGCCTCCTTGATTATGCCGGCGAGGTCGTTGACGTCCTTTACAAGGTAATTGTATTTTGTGCAGGGTCTCGTAATTCCCACTATGTCAGCTTCCTGAAAGGCGTCGTTCCCTATGAGGAGCGTGGGGACCTGACCGGAAAAGACCACGAGGGGAATCGAATCCATGGAAGCCGTCGCGATCCCCGTTACGGTGTTGGTGGCACCAGGTCCGGAAGTCACGAGTGCAACACCCGGCTTGCCGCTAGCCCGTGCATAACCGTCCGCCGCGTGAACGGCCCCCTGCTCATGCCTTGTGAGAATAAGCTGAATGTCCTTTTCGTCGTGAAGCAGGTCGAATATGTTAAGTATAACGCCGCCTGGATATCCGAAAATGTGTTTTACGCCTTCTTTCTTGAGGCATTCCAAAAATATTTCAGCACCGGACATTTTCATGGCTCACATTCTCCTTGAGAGTCAACCCTCGCGTGGCTTTCGGCGACTCTATTTCATCTTGTTTTTCGAATATTCTAACATTAAATACCTTTGCAAGTGAAACAGAGGCGACTTCCACTCCTGCACTGCCATGTCATCGTTCTGCAAAACAATTTGCACGACCGTTAAAGGCGCAGCACGCTCAGAACAGACTGAACTTGAAATACCTTCCCGGATGGTCCTTGATGTCCGCCGTCAGCTCCTTGAGCTCCTTTATCGTGCCCTTCAATTCCTGAGCAAGCTCCTTGTCGCCGATGAGTGCCCCCGCCGCGCCTTCCCCGTTGTCCACCTTCTCAAGGATCAACGACAGCTGCCTGGACGCCTTGTTAAGGTTGTCGTACAACTCGGGGTCCTCCATGAGCTTGCTGATTGTACCGGAACTCTTGTTCAGCTTACTGCTGAAGGCCTCCATGGAAGCGGCGGTTCCGCTCAGCCTGTCATAGAGAGTGGGATCTGCCATGAGTTTGCCCAGGGTCCCCGATCCGTCGGCCAGTTTCCTGCTGAATTTCTCCATGGAGTGAGAAGTAGCCGAGAGCCTGTCGTATAAGGACCGGTCTTTTATCAGCATTCCCAGGGAACCGCGACTGCTGCTGATGTCATCGGCTATCCTCGACAGTGATTTTGTTGTCTCCTTGAGATTGTTATAAAGAGAGGGGTCCTCGAGGAACTTGGCCAGCGTTCCCTTGCTTGTTTCCACCTTTGTGACGAGACGGCCCAGTTTTTCGATGAAGTCGTTCATCTTCTTGATCGACATCGCGCCCGTTTCCATGATGTCTTTTATCTCGATCGGAGTCGCCCCCTCTATCATCTCTCCGGGATGAACCACCGGCGACTGCTGACTACCGGAGCTGAGTTCGATATACTTGTCGCCCAGGAGACCGAGTGTGAGGACGCTGGCAACGGAGTCACTCCTCACGAATTTAAGGGCGTTCCTTCTCAGCGACATCGTCACAATGGTCCCGCTCCCCGGGGTCAGGGCGATATCGGTGACCGACCCGACCTCCACCCCCGAGATCCAGACCGGCGCTCCCTGTCTCAACCCCCTGACGTCGCTTATGGA
>JARRRD010000075.1:0-13322 GCA_037381085.1 Candidatus Sulfobium sp. | reverse complement strand
TAATAAGCATGATTCGACGCTCTATTTGACGTTCTCGGCCTCGACAAAAAACTTCACCTCGGGGACGGCGGACTGCATCAGCGCATCGGCACTCCCGTCAAACAGTATCTTCCCTTCATACAGGAAAAGAAATCTCTCGGCCACCTTCATCGCATCGCTGACCTTGTGGGTTACTATTATGAGTCCCGCGCCGTCACGGGCCATGTCTGAAATCAGCCTGCAGATATTGTCGGAATTCACAGGGTCGAGGCCCGTGGTCGGCTCGTCATAGAGGAACATCCTCGGGCTGCAGAATGCCAGTGACCGTGCGATGGAAACCCGTCTGTGCATGCCGCCGCTCAGCTCTTCGGGCATGAGTTCCAGCGCATGCTCCACGCCGACCGTTCTAAGTATCTCCTTCACCCTTTGATCGATCTCTTCTTCAGACATCCCTGTATACTCCCTCAGACAGAAGGCAACGTTCTCCTTGACGTTCAGTGAATCAAACAGCGCGCCCTCCTGAAAGATAAGGCTGAACTTCATTCTCACGTCCCTCAGTTCACTTTCGCTCTTCAGGGTTATGTCCTCACCGTCGACCATGATCCTTCCGGAATCAGGCTTGACAAGGCCCATAATCAGCTTGAGAATAGTGGTCTTTCCTTCGCCGCTTCCTCCGAGGATCGCCACTTTCTCAGCGAAATCAATTGAAAGACTCAGATCGGAAAAGACCTGCCTTCTCCCGAACGACATGCTCACGTGTTCGAACCGGATCATACCGAAAACCCCAGGACATACAGCAAAATGCGCGTAAGTATAAAATCGGAGACGATAATCATGATAATGGATATGACGACCGCCTTTGTAGTAGACTGCCTCAGCCCGATCGCCCCGCCCTTCGTTGAAAGTCCCGAATAACAGCAGATGGACGCGATGAGATACCCGAAAATGAACGGTTTGACAGCCCCGGAAAAAACGTTTTCAAATGTCAAAACATCGCGGATGGAACTCCAGTAAACGGTGCCGCTCTGATGGCTGACATATACGGCAATGTAGTAGCCCCCAAGGAGTGAAACAGCGTCCCCTATGACAGTCAGGGCCGGCAGCATCACAAGGGCGCCCACTATCCTCGGCGTAACGAGTTTTCTTACGGGGTCGACACCGAAGACCCTCAGGATGTCCACTTGATGGCCCAGGACCATGGAACCCAGTTCCGAAGCTATTCCCGCGCCGACCCTTCCTGTAAAGACGAGGGCCGCCACAACAGGGCCGAGTTCCCTGATGACGGATATGCCGACTATCATCCCCGTATACATCTTGAGTCCCAGCCCCGAAAGTTCAGCGGCCAGCTGGAGGGACAACGCCATACCGACAAAAAGGGTCACCACAAAGATTATCACGAAAGAGCCCGCCCCCGCGTAATCCATCTGTTCAATGATATCGGCAAGATAGAAGGGCTTGCTGACCATGCCGCGAATTCCCCGAAACGCCAGGGCATAAAAGTCCTGGAGATCGCTTATAAGCCCTTTGAGCCTTATATTCAAAGCCTCTGTCATTACTGTTTCTCCCGGATCTGAATAGCCATATATTATCTTTCTCTGTCCCTCCTTAAACGAACGAAAGGCATCGCGCCTTCGATGCAACACGCCGTTGTTCTGTTATAATACCAGATGACCCTTTGTCGGCACATCCCTCCTTTCCCTTATCGGGCGAACCTGCAGTGAAGAATGCGCTGTTATTGTTCCTGCCGAAGCAGCCTTTCCGTGGTCGGTTCCGTCATGTTAACCCGGACGTTATACATCTGTACGGAAGGGATACGCGAAGGGCCCTTTCAGGGAAACGATGAGGGCGGCCTTTTTCCAGTTCGGCCCCTCATTCGGCGATATACAGGGGAATGTTGAAAAGACCGTTCAGGCGCTCTCCCGGCTGAAGGCAGACCTGGTTGTCCTGCCGGAACTCTTCAATACGGGATATCAGTTTGTTTCAAGGGAGGAGGCAGAGGGCCTCTCCGAAGAAGTACCGTCGGGATTCACTACACGTTCGCTTGTCGACCTGTCGAGGGAAAAAGGGTTTTATATTGTCGCAGGTCTGGCTGAGAGGGACGGTGGGAGAATCTACAATTCCGCAGTACTTGCCGGACCCGGAGGGTTCGTTGGCGTCTACAGGAAAACACATCTTTATTTCGAGGAAAAACTCTGGTTTGCACCGGGTGATACCGGCTTCAGCGTCTGGGACACCCCCCTTGGCAGGATCGGGGTCATGATATGCTTCGACTGGTTCTTTCCCGAGTCGGCCAGGACACTTGCCCTGAAGGGCGCGCAGATTATAGCACATCCTTCAAACCTCGTAATGGCCTATTGTCCTGAAGCCATGGTAACGAGATGCCTCGAAAACAGGGTGTTCACCGTCACCGCAAACAGGATCGGGATCGAGGAGCGGGGCGGCAAGGAACCGCTTCGGTTCACTGGATCAAGCGAAATCGTTTCACCCGGCGGCCAGATCCTCCACCGTGCGCCTTCCGATAGGGACGAACTCGGTTATGCGGAAATAGATATTGAAGAGGCGGCAAACAAAAAGATCAATCCATTCAACGACATATTCGAAGACCGGCGCGAAGACATCTACCACGCCTGAATCCTGTCCGGGCCGGTACTAATACGGGATAACGTTGTCGTAATTGACGAGGGCCCGGGCGATGTCTTCGGTCCTCATGACCTCCAGGCCGTTGTCCGGATTATTCGAATACATCTTGATGTCGAGGTCTCTCAGGGTCTCGATGTTGACAGTGACCGCCTCCTCGTCGGAAAGCTTGTTGTCCATCACAAAGACATTGACTTCATCATCCTCAAGCGTAAGTCCGACCGCCATTCTCAGGGCCTCGCCCTGTCTGTCTCTCACCAGCACCGCTATCTTCTTTTTCATGGCTACCTCTCTGCGCTAGGTTATATATTTACTAGGTTCAGCTGTTTTTCATTTTTTATCACAAATGCCGCCCCCAGTCAAGTGGGTGACAAAGCCCGGGAGGGGCGCCGAAAAATGTCTTGTAGCGACACCTTAAAAAACCTATAGAGAGGCCGGCCTTTTTCTGAAAGTCACCGGACTCCATATCGGCATTTATGTGGAAGATAAATGAAATCGTGTCGTCATTACAGGACTTTTTCGGTGTCCCTCCCGGGCTGCCTTACTAATGTCAGGGTTCATTTCCTGCTATAGCATCTCCTTATTTCGCCGACGTACCGCGACTGCAGCATCCGGGACGTCCTCCCGAACTTCATCCTGTAATCCGCCGACGACAGATAGAGCCGCTCCTTCGCCCTGGTGCACGCAACATAGAAAAGCCGCCTCTCCTCTTCCAGTGCGGCCCGGTTCATCACGGACCGCTCGGAAGGAAAGATCCCCTCTTCCAGTGCCGGCAGGAAAACGACGGGCCACTCGAGTCCCTTTGCAGCATGTATCGTCATTATCTTAACGCTTTCTTCCCCGCTGATCCTGTCCTGATCGGAGGCAAGGAGACTGTCCTCCATAAACTCCGAAAAGGGCCTCCCTTCCCTCTCAACGGCCAGCAGGACGTTGCAGAGTTCCGAGACGTTTTCCCTGCGGTCCTCATGGTCATCGCCATATTCATCTTCCAGATATACCAGATAGTCCAGTTCCCGTATGACACTCATCAGCACAGTGTAAGGTTTTTCCTCCACCGCATCTGCGTGTCTCGACACCATCTCCATGAGTCTGTCGGCTCCGGTCCTCTGTTTTCTGGACAGCCTGGTGTCCCCGAGCGCCTGCATCCAGTCGGTCCTGAAATTCTCCGTAATGGCCGCCAGGCCTTTCTTCCCTATCCCACGGGACGGAGTATTGATAACCCGTGTGAATGCCGCCCCGTCGCGGGTATTGGCCATGAGCCTGAGGTAGCAGAGCAGATCCTTCACTTCGGCCCTCTCGTAAAAGGCAAGACCCCTGACAATCTCATAAGGGATTCCGTACCGCATGAAGGTGCTTTCCAGCCCCCGGGAAAGGAAACTGAGCCGTATAAGCACCGCAATATCGGAATAGGAACAGACCGATGAGAGTTCGACGATCTTCTCGGCCATACGACGGTTTTCCGCATCATGGTCGGGCGCACTCCGGTACTCCACCTCTCCCTCTTCTTCCCTGTCGGTGTGAAGCGTCAATATCTTGTCCGCCCACATGCGGTCGGCCTTACCTATTACGATATTGGCGACATCGAGGATCTTCCTGGTGGAACGGTAATTCTTTTCGAGCCTCATCTCCTCGGCGTTGAAATCCCTTCCGAATTTAAGGATATTTTCGGGGACCGCGCCGCGCCATGTATAAATCGTCTGGAAGGGGTCGCCCACCACGAAAACGTTGTTCCTGTTCCTGTCAGAAATGAGTTTGACCAGGAAATACTGGATATCGTTTGTATCCTGGAACTCATCCACCATGAGGAAATCATAGCGGGACTGCCATTTCTCAAGGACCGCCGGCCTGCTCGCAAATAAATGCGTGGTATAGTGGAGCAGGTCGTCATAGTCCAGGGCGTTTGACCGTTCGAGGTCCCTTTCATAAGCCTGAGCCACCTCAGCATAGCGGTCATGCGGGAAGGGCAGAGAGGCTATGTGTTGAACTACGTCGCCCCTGTATGCCTGCTTTGCCTTCGATATGGTCTTCTGCGCCTCGTCGGCTTCCCGGACGTCGAGGTTGAACCGCTTTACGATATCCTTCAGCCTGTTCTTGCTGTCAGACTGGTCGTAGATGATAAACTTCCTGTCAAACGTCCTGTCGAGGGCGCCTATATCTTCCCTGAGGACCCTGACGCAGAACGAGTGGAAAGTACTGATAGACCGCGGGGCGACATTAAGCATCATCTCCACACGCCCGGCCATTTCCCGGGCGGCTTTTTTCGTGAAGGTGATGGCCAGGATACGGTGAGGCCTGAACCCCTTCTCCGTGATCAGATAACCTATCTTGTGTGTAAGCACCTTGGTCTTGCCGCTGCCCGCGCCTGCCAGCAGCAAAAGGGGCGAGCCGAAATGCTCGACTGCCGCTTTCTGTTCCCGGTTCAGCCCCTCCAGCATTCCCGGGGAAAGTATCCCCCCGCTATTGCCCGGCCCTGCCATTACCGTTCAGACCATGCCTTCACAGCCATCGGTCCAATACAGTCTCGATATCCTTGCTGAACCGTTCGATATCAAACGCCTTATGAAGAACTCCGTTTGCGCCTGCCTCCCGGCAAGCAGCCACGTCCGATTCCAGGGCCGAATGAGTCACAACGACAACCGGAACACTTTTCAGCCTCCGGTCGCCGCGTATTCTTCGTAAAACCTCGATACCGTCCATCCCGGGCATCTTCAGGTCGAGGAGTATAAGCGCCGGCAGACTCTTCTCCCTGCACAGGAAGGCAAGACCCTCGTCACCGCACGATGCAACCTCGGTCCTGATCCTCCGTTTCAGTCTGGAAAGGACCCTTCTTGCAATCATGACATCATCCTGATTGTCGTCGATGATGAGAATGGTCTCCGGCATTACAGCAGTCATCATAATCATTCTACTCCAATATCAATCTACTGTAAAATAGACGGCAGCTCCTCTGCCGATTTCTCCTTCCGCCCACACCCTGCCGCCGTGGCGATGGACTATACGCTCTACGATAGTAAGGCCGATTCCTGTCCCTTCATATTCACTGTCGGAATGCAGCCGCTGGAAAGGCGAAAACATCTTGTCCGCGTACTGCGGATCAAACCCGGCCCCGTTGTCCCTGACGTAAAAAACCGTCTTGCCGTCCTTTTCGATGGCCCCGAACTCGATTCGGGCTTCCGCGGTCCTGGAGGTAAATTTCCATGCGTTGGCCAGGAGGTTCAAAAGAACGATCTCCATCAGCCGGGGGTCGGCAAAAGCTGTGATGTCCCCGGCGATGTCAACCTCCACGCTCCTTTGCGGATCGGCCTCGCGGAGACCGGCGATGATGGAGGCGGCAAAACCTGACATATCGACCTTTGTCCTCGAGAGCTCCTCGCGGGATATCTTCGACAGGTGCAGGAGGTCGTCTATGAGAAGGGTCATCTTTTCAGAGCCGTTTATGATGCGCCCCAGGTAATCCCTCCCCTGTTCGTCAAGACTTTTGTGATAATCCTCAACCAGGATTCTGGCGAATCCGCCCATGGACCGAAGGGGTGCGCGCAGGTCGTGCGAAATGGAATAGATAAAAGATTCCAGCTCTTTGTTAACCGACTCCAGCTCAACATTTCTCGTCGCCATGTCTTCGCCCAGTCTAATGATGTCCGCCTCGGTCCTCAAGCGAATCATCGCGGCAGCCACCTGATCAGCCACTGCCTTCATCAAAGAGAGATCTGCCTCGCCGAAGGTCTCACGGTTGCAGGTCCCGAAGGAGAGGGTCCCGATGACCTTTCCCCCCGGGCCAAGCAGAGGGTGGCAGCAATAGGCATTTATACCGTATGACTTCACCAGCGCCGTACGCTCGTCGGGAGTAATCGCTATGTGCTCCGCCACGATGCGTTTACCATCGCGGGCTGCACAGCCGCAGACAGCAAAACCGAAGTCAAGCCATTCGATACGCTTTGCCTCATCCTCGGGGATACCCGCACATGCGTTCAGATGCAGCTTTCCGGCCTGTTCGTCCACCAGGAAGTTGAAAAAGGCGTCGCAGTCCAGATACTCCATGACCTTGCGGCAGACCGATTCAACGACCTTCTGCGGTTCAGTTGACTGAAGCAGCTCACCCGCCGTAACTGTCAACAGCTCGAAGCGAGCAAGGCTTTTCTTAAGCGCATCCTCCGCCTCTTTTTGCGCCCCTTTCATACGCAGGACTTCGATTCCATGAGCCAGGTTATCGGCGAGTTCGGCCAGTAATTTTATTTCGCCTTCCGAGAACGGATCGGCTTCCCCGGAATAAATCGTGACCGCCCCGAAAGTCTCTCCCGCACTCAAAAGCGGAAAGACAATGGATGATGCATAGCCGCGCCTCACCGCCTCTTGTCGCCAGGGCTTGAAGGCCGGATCGGTCAGCATATTACGGCAGACCGCAACCTTGCCGGTGCGGATAGCCGTGCCCGTCGGGCCACGGCCCTGCTGCGTGTCGGCCCAGGTAAGTTTCAGTGTTTCAAGATAGCCGTCCTCGAAGCCTGAATAAGCTACGGGCCGGACCGTTTTTGCCTCATCATCCTCCGCAAACCCGATCCATACCATGCTGTAGCCGCAGTCCTCCACGATGATCCTGCATACCTCGTTTATGTATTCAGGTTCGCCTTTGGCCCGGATCACGGCCTGGCTGCTGTCACTCAGGGCCTTCAGGGCATCATTCAGCCTGAGCAATTCCGTCTCAAACCTCTTCCGCTCTGTCATATCCATCACTACCCCGATAAACCGCCTTGCGCGCCGATCTTCTCCGGAGCCTTCGAAAAATGTCTGGCCGGTGGCCCGTAGCCACTGAAGACGGTCCCCGATGCCGATGACCCTGTACTCGATGTCGTATTTCCCGTCTGAAGAAGGGTCCAATGCGGCCCCTATTTCCTCCCTCACCCTTGCACGGTCGTCCTCAACAATACGGAATAAAGCGTCATCTAGAGAGACCACCTCGCGCCCCGGGAGACCGAATATAGTGCGGCACCGGACATCCCAGTCCACGGTTCCCTGTTCAACGTCGACGTCCCATGTGCCCATTTCGGCCGATGCCAGCGCAGCCCTCAGGCGCCCCTCGCTCTCTCTGAGCGCCTCCTCCGTCTCCTTTCTGTCGCTGATGTCGTGGGCAACCTTCGATACGGCAACAATTCTGCCGCTTGCATCCCTGATAGGCGAATAAGTCAGAGAAACGGGTATTATCTTTCCGTCTTTCCGCATGCGCTCGGTTTCGTACCTCTCTATATGCTCTCCCTGAGCAATTCTGCCAAGGATACCGGGGACCTCGTCGACGTGGCCGGGAGGGAACAGTAGCGAGATGTTCTTTCCGATTACTTCTTCGGCGGCATATCCGAATATCTTCTCGGCCCCCACATTCCAGCTCTGGATCACACCGTCGAAGTCCTTACTGATAATTGCATCTTCAGCACTCTGAACTATGGCAGACAGTCTTCCCCTCATCTCCTCGGCCCGCTTGCGCTCGGTCGAGCAACGCCGCGTTCCCAATTCCTGAGACATCGATCTCACCGCCGGCAAACGGCACCACGATGGTTTGTTCGATTGCCGGTATCGCCTCGAATAAAAGCAGAGCAATCCTCTCTATCCATGCCCGGCGTTCCCAGTACCTCCTGCGCGGCAGCGTTTGAAAAGATTACCTTGCCGGACGAATCGACTTCAATAACCGGGTTCGGATTCAACTGAGGGAAGGATGCGAGGTGTCTCGTACGCTCTTCCGCCCTTTTGAGATCGGAAGTGTCGGTGTAGGTGATAACTACCCCCTCTATGCTGTTATCGGACGTCCTGTACGGCAGTATTGCCCGGATATACCATGCATTGCCGATCCTGATCTCTCTCCTTAAAGGCGACAGATGGTCCAGTACGGTCTGCGAGTCGGCCATGAGGTCCGGGCCGAGATGCTCCTGTGACATGTCGGCTATCGGCCTGCCCACGTCCCCGGGGATCAGTTTGATGAGAGCGGACATCGCAGGAGTGAAGCGTCTCACCCTGAACTGATGGTCAAGAAAGACCGTGGGCACGTTGGCGCTTGCCAGGAAGTTGTTCAGGTCGTTGTTCGTCTCTTCCTGTTCCTCGATCTTGGACTGCAGCTGCGAATTAACGGTGATTAACTCTTCGTTCAGAGACTGGAGTTCTTCTCTTGAGGTTTCAAGCTCTTCGTTTGCGGCCTGGAGCTCTTCATTCGAAGACTGCATTTCCTCGTTCAGGCTTTTGAGCTGCTCGATATTGCTTTGGAGGTCTGCTCGCGTCGCCGAAAGCTCGCTTTCAAGCTGGCGGACAACGTTCTCATCAACAGAGGTCTCCGGCGAAACCGCCCCAGGATCTTCCCGGTAGTCGGCCTTCTTGTCAACCTTTTGCCGGAATACTACGAGGAAGAGGTTATCTCTCAGCCTGGAGATGCGCAGGGTGACCCGCCTCTTCCGTGCGTTGTCGCCGGGGATGATCGTCCGGATCGATACGGGTTTAACCTCCTGAGCGGCCCTGTAGACGGCCCCCCTGATCCTGTTTCTCAGGCCCTGAGGGAGGAGTTCCAGAAGGTCTTGCGTCGGCCCGCCGCGGGGTTGCCTGAGGTATCTGTTGGTGGGTCCATTATGGTAAATGACCTCAAAGCTCCGGTTGATGGCGACCGCCGCGGGCGCATATTCTTCAAGCAAGTTCTCCTGAATGAACTCCATGAGAGATTGCTGATTCTCCGTGACTGCAGCCTGTCTTGAAGGAAATGCCGGCTCCTGCCCGGAGGTAAGAGGCACTGAAAGGGACAATCTGGAAGGGGACGTTGTTTCGATTTTCTGATAGACACGGCATTTCTTGTGGCCCATGGACTTGAAAAGGGTCTTGTTCCTGCCCGTCGACTCGGCGTTGCCCAGAAGAAGATATCCGCCTCCTTTGAGGGCATAATGAAAGATGGCTATGCATTTTCCCTGTGCTTCCGGCTCAAGATATATCAGCAGGTTGCGGCAGATGATCAGATCGAGACGGGAAAAAGGCGGATCGATGAGGAGGTCCTGCCGGGCGAACACCACCGACTCCCGTATCTCTTTGCCGATTATAACGGACAGACCGTCTTCGGAGCAGGCAAAAAACTTTTTCATATAATCAGGGGGGACATCGGCGGCTATGCTGCCGGGATATTTCCCCTCCCTCGCCTTTTCGAGGGCAAAGTCGTTTACGTCAGTTGCAAAGACCTGTACCTCCCGCTTCCTGCCCGCGAGATCGAGCTCATGACGGAGCATCATGGCGATAGAATAGGCTTCCTCGCCAGTTGCGCAGGCAGGAGTCCAGACCCGGACCGGCTCGTCATCGGCGACGACAAGTCTCCTTATTACCTCGATTCTGAGGGCCTTCCATGCCAGGCGGTCACGAAAAAAGGATGTAACGCCTATCATGAGGTCCGAAGCCAGACCGGCCGCTTCAGAATCATTTTCGCCCACCATCTTGATGTACTCCTGGACCGTCGGAGCCCCGCGCAGGTACATCCGCCTTTTGATCCTCCTGCCGACGACGCTTTTCTTGTAGTGATTGAAATAGTAACCCGTCTTTTCACGTATCAGCCGGGAGAAGGCGTCGAGCTGGGCGGGAGTAATATCATTTCCGCCGGCTGAAGGAAGTGCGCCGTAAAGCTTCAGTATTTCCCGTGCGATATCATCGGGAGGCAGGACCCCGTCCGCACGGCCCGTACTGATTGCAGCAGACGGCATACCCGGAAACTCGGCAGTTGCCGGGTCCTGCACGAAAACAGTCCCGCCCGCAGACCTGATCGCCTGTATCCCCCTTGCCCCATCGGTGCCCGCACCGGAAAAGATCACGGCTATCGCACGCTCCCCGGCATCCTCTGCGAGGGAAGCGAAGAACTCGTCGATTGGCAGATGGACATGCCCCCCGGAAGGAGGCATCAGATGAAAAATCCCCTCCTCTATCCTTACCTCTTTCCCGGGAGGACAGAGAAAGAGTTTGCCCGGGGCGGCTTTCAGTCCATCGGATATCTCTTCCACCCTGATATCGGGCTTTCGGTTATGCAGCAGTTCAGGAAGAAGGCTCCTGTGCTTTGCCGAAAGGTGCTGCATGAAGACCAGCGCAAAGCCGAAATCCCGGGGCATCACGGCTATGAAACACTGGAGCGAGTAAAGCCCTCCTGCCGAGGCGCCTATGCCCACAATTCGGAAATCGGCGCCCTGTTCTTTCTCATCCACCACAATCTCGGGTTCCATAACGGCTATACCATATGCCTATCCAGATGCATAAAGCTGGAGATTGCCAATTCTAACACACAGCCCGACGTCAAAGACACAGGCTACCTGCATTGGGGTGTCAGTTTCAGTATCACAAGTGCCGTTCCAACACACTCCTTTTTCGTCTACCCCCAATCCCTGACACTGACACGGGAGGACGGCAGGAATTGCTCAATTTAGGCCATAATAAAATATGCAAAGACGCTTCTCTGTGATCATTCCCAACTACGACGGTTCCGCTACGATCGGGAAGTGCCTCGAGGCGGTCTTTTCCTCGCATCACCAAAGTTTCGAGGTGATCGTGGTCGATGACTGCTCGCAGGACGACTCGGTGCGGATCACAGAACGCTTCTCCTGCAGGCTTGTTCGGCTCCGTGAACGTTCCGGGGCGGCGGCGGCCAGGAACATCGGTGCCCAACAAAGCGAAGGTGAAATCCTTTTCTTCACCGATGCAGACTGCCTGCTCCAGCCGGACACTCTGTCTGCGGCGGATACAGCCATAACGGGCAGGGAAGATGTCGTCTTTGGAGGCACGTACACAAAGGTCCCCCATGACACGGACTTCTTCAGCACCTTCCAGTCTGCTTTCATAAATTACTCGGAGACAAAGAGGAAAAAGCCGGATTATATCGCAAGCCATGCCATGGTAATAGACCGCGAACTCTTCATCAAGAGCGGCGGATTCCCTGGGAACTTCCTGCCCATTATCGAAGACGTAGAGTTCAGCCACAGACTCCGCAGATCCGGGACAAGACTTGAGATGGCTCCCGGCATCCTCGTAAAGCACATTTTCCGTTTTTCCTTCCTGAAGTCGCTTGCCAATGCGTTCAGGAAATCAAGATACTGGACTGTTTATTCGCTCGGAAACGGGGACCTCCTGGGCGACTCGGGAACAGCCTCATCGGAACTCAAGACCAACGTCGTGTCTTGCTTCGCCGCTTCGTGTCTTGCAGCCCTTTCTCTTCTTCTGAGAAAAGGCAGTCTTTTATTGCCGATCCCTCTGGTTTTCCTCCTGAATGCCTTAGTCAACAGGAAATTATTTCTAGCCTTTTACGATGCCGGAGGGCCTGTTTTTTTGTCAAGTCGGCGTTGTATTACATGCTGGTTTATCCCTTTGCAGTGGCAACCGGCTCGTGGGCCGGAATGCTGGAATACATGACCAGGCCCTCACTCAGACGTAAAACGGGCAGGGGCGGCGTCCAGGGAGGCGGGGGCAAATCTTCGGAGACCCCAACTCCAGCGGGGAACAAAAGATGACGAGCAACTGTCCTGGCATTTCCGCCGGCGGACGCCCGGGGGCGGAGGGGCTCTGCTGATGTATTCACCTTTCCGGCATGCGGGTTCCATTGTATGGAAAAGAAGACCCATCCATCTCACATTTTTCCTGACGAGGAAGTGCAATTCCCGGTGTCCATTCTGTTTCTATCTTAGAAGTACCGGTCAGGCTCCGGGATCGCGCGAACTGACCCTCGATGAAATACGCAGGATATCGGGATCGCTCGGCAGCCTGCTGTGGCTCGCCTTTTCAGGGGGAGAAATCTATCTCAGGGACGACCTTGTCGATATTGCCGGGGTCTTTTACGGCAACAACAGGCCCTCGATCATGCTTTTTCCTACTAACGGCCTGCTCCCGCATGTCATCAGGGAAAGGACGGAGATGATACTGAAAAACAGCCCCAGGAGCGTGGTGGTCGTAAAACTCTCTCTCGACGGCATAGGCAGATCCCACGATCAGATCCGCGAGACCCCCGGAAGCTTCGACAAAACCATGGCAACCTATCGCCTGCTTGCAGAGCTCGTTGACGAATATCCCAATTTCGAACTCGGGGTGAACACTGTCTTTTGTTCCGGAAACCAGGACGCCATGATCCCGATAATCGATTTTGTCAAAAGCCTTGATCACATCAAAACCCACACCATTTCACTCGTGCGGGGAAATCTCGCCAATGAGGAACTCAAGAAGGTCGACTTCGGCAAGTACCTGGGCGCGACGGAGAGACTCGAACGAAACCTGAAGACGGGAAAATCGGCAACCTACCGCTTTCGGGGTGCCGGAGTCAAGGCGGCGCAGGACATTCTGCAGCGCAGGCTGATCCACCGGACAATGCAGGAGAAGAAGAATCTGCTGCCGTGTTACGCGGGAAAACTGAACATTGTGCTGAGCGAAAGCGGTGAAGTCTTTCCGTGCGAGATACTGGAAAAATCGTTCGGGAATGTGCGCGACAATGATTACAATCTCGGAAGAGTCATACGGTCCGGCAAGGCGGAGAAGATAAGACAGTTCATACGAGGCGGCGGATGCTACTGTACTCACGAGTGTTATTTCATGACCAACATACTTTTCAACCCGGGGACCTACCCTTCGCTTCTCAAGGAATATCTGCAACTGAGACCCTGACTCCGGGCACCGCAGCTCCAAAACGGCATCGGGGAACCTCACAAAACTTTTTCCCAGTTAATATATAATAG
>JARRRD010000074.1:0-33220 GCA_037381085.1 Candidatus Sulfobium sp. | reverse complement strand
AACCCCGGCCGGTTAACCGGCCGGGGTTTCATCCCCTCTTCACATGATTCTCATTCGGTCACCTCACTATGGACCGCTGAAGCAATTTCCGTATAATATCATCATGAGAAGGATCCTCCTCGATGCCGGTTTAGCCGCTCTCATCCTGCTTGTCTTT
This sequence comes from Candidatus Sulfobium sp., assembly GCA_037381085.1. Classification (GTDB taxonomy): domain Bacteria; phylum Nitrospirota; class Thermodesulfovibrionia; order Thermodesulfovibrionales; family UBA6898; genus JARRRD01. The sequence goes on along the minus strand of JARRRD010000074.1, from coordinate 33,063 downwards.
ATTTCCTGCTCCACCACGAAGGAGGCGGTCACTCCGGTAAGGAAGACGCCCCCCACGCCCCCGGTTGTCGAACAGGTAAAACCTCTCCCTGCCGAATATAAGACCCTGATAAGGTGCAGGGAAGACACGGAAATCACCTTCAACAGTTGCGGGATAAGGGCTCTTCCGTTCATCAGGACCTTTTTTTATGACGTTGACGGCGACGGCAGACAGGAAATGATAGCGGGGAGCAAGGACGGATACCTTCGCCTTTACAGGAAGACGGCCGGTACGCCGGGGTGGAGCCTTGTGCCCCATTATTTTGAAGGCGTGCGGGCGGGGGCCTTTTCAGCCCCCGCCATGGCAGACATAGACGGCGACGGGAAACCCGAGGTCCTTCTGGGCACCGGCGGGTTCTCCTCCGATTCAGGGCGGGTCATTGTGTACAGGAATTCGGGGACTATGAGCCGGCCTTTATGGCAGAAGGCGACCATGAGAGAAATAAAGGTCGGTAATGATGCGACGCCCGCGCTTGCCGATGTGGACGGCGACGGTATGCCCGACCTGATAGCCGGGAACTCAACGGGCCGACTCTTTCTGTTCAGGAACAGGAGCACGCCGGGAAGAATCTCTTTTGCGAGGGACAACTCATGCTTCAGAAACGTCCATCTTGGAATGTACGCCGCACCCGCTGTCACGGTCTCCGGCGGGAAGGTTGTCGTCATTGCGGGCAATAGTATGGGCAAGCTCTATATCCTTGAAAAACCGCGCGGGAGGAAATGCTCATGGCGGGAGGCGGCACTGAAGATCAGACTGAGCAGTTTTGCCGCTCCAGCATTCACGGAGAACGGGAATCATGAGAAAGAGGACCTCGTGGTTTCAGACGGAGACGGGAAACTGCATTATTTCCGGAACGAAAGAAACTACCGGAAATGGGAAGAGGCTTCCTCCGTTTTCTCCGGCAGGATTCTCCCCGGACCGGCCTGCGCTCCCGCCGTCTCCTCCGTCGACGGCAGGTCTGTCATCGTAACAGGAAACATATATGGACGTCTTAAGCTCTTCGAAGCCGTCAATACTTCCGGGAGCCTCCCCTGGGTAGAAAGGTCCGGCTTTTTCAGGGGGCTGAAACTCCGGGGCTTCTCCCGAGGAGTTCTTACCGTGTGGGAGGGCAAAGACCTTCTGATCACCGGGGAACAGAACGGGGTATTAAGGGCCTTTCTCAATTCGGGAAGCTTCGACGACCCGCTGTGGGTCGAGCAGAAAGAATTCTTCAAATCCCTGCCGAACATGGAACACGCGGCGCCGGCGGTATTCGACATCGACGGTGACGGAAGATGGGAACTCATAGTGGGCGATGCAGAAGGCCGTGTCAGGGCATTCAGGTACAGGACAGGAAAGAACGGCATGCCCCGGTGGAGTGAAATCAAACAAATGTTCAGTCGTGTCAAGGTCGACCGCTTCGCGACCCCGACACTCTATAAAGATTCAGGCAGGTTGTGGCTCCTGGCAGGGGAGCAGGACGGAAGAATAATTGCCTATGTTGCGGACCGGGACAGGAAGGGTCGCATATCTTTTCGCGAAAACAGTGTGCTTGACGGGATCCGTGTACATGACCATAGTTCACCCTCCGCTGCCATTAAGGACGGGACGATAAGCCTGTCGGTCGGAGATTACGACGGCAACCTCAGCCACTTTTCCTGCCGAGAGAAGAGAGTCAAGATCGTGAAGCAGTAGTGCAGTGCATCTGATGCTGTTGGTCGTCATTCCCGCGAAGGCGGGAATCCAGGTTTCTTTGTTTTCGAAGACGATGGATTCCCGATTACTACCCCGGGAATTACGACGAGTGGCTTATTTAAGGCTTCTGTGAAGAGATTTCGGACCCGGGGCACCGGATTGATGCGTTCAGGTTCACTATGTCTTCAAAGGTCTGGTGTTATAATATCTAATGTCGGGGTACCCTGAAATAACGATATATACGTCGCCCAATTGAAATGACTGCATGGCACTGAAAGAGTTCCTTTCGGCAAAAGGTATCCCCTTTGAAAACAGGGACGTCGCCGCCGATAAGTCCGCCAGGGAGGAGCTTGCCGAAAAACATGGAAGGCTGGCGACCCCGACGCTGATAATAGGAGACAGAATATTTCTCGGTTTCCGCCAGAACAGGGACGAGATAGAAAAGATGCTGGGAGAAATCCTGCGGAGTAATAATGGCTGAGAATACGCCTGCAGATGAAAAAAGGATAGACCTGCCCGTTACAGGGATGTCCTGCGCCTCCTGCGCCGCCCATATCCAGGAGGGTCTCTCCGCTCTTAAAGGGGTCGGCGGCGCATCTGTAAACTTCGCCGCCGAGAGGGCGACGGTCCTTTACGATGAATCCGCGGTTTCCCTGGATGAGTTCATTAAGGTCATCAGGGACCTCGGATACGGTGTCTCGGTGTCGAAGATGACGTTGCCGATAAAGGGTATGTCCTGTGCGTCCTGTGTCGCCAACGTTCAGGAGGCCCTGAGCGCCCTGGACGGCGTAATCTCGGCGTCGGTCAATTTTGCCACGGAGAAGGCCACCATCGAATATTTTCCCTCCCAGGTTGGAATCCGGGATTTCAGGAAGGCGGTAAAGGATGCGGGTTACGAGGTGGTAGAGGTAGCGAAAGGTGAAGACATAGTAGAAAAGGAGCAGAGAGAACGGGAAGAGTCTTACAGGAGGTTAAGGACAAAGGTGATAACGGGCGCTTTACTCATGGTGCCTGTTTTTGTCCTTATGCACTGGAACAATCTGGGCCTCTCCAGGATATTTGAAATACCGAGGCAAATGAATTTTGTCCTCCAGCTTCTTATCGAAACGCCCGTCCAGTTCTGGATAGGATGGCAGTTCTATACGGGGGCCATCGCCGCCGCCCGCCACAAGACCACCAACATGAACACGTTGATAGCCGTGGGGACCTCATCGGCATATATTTACAGCATTGCGGCCACGTTTTTCCCCTCCCTCTTTGAATTGAGCGGCTACTCGGCTGAAGTCTACTTTGACACCGCCGGAACGATCGTCGTCCTGATCCTTCTCGGAAGGCTTTTTGAGGCAAGGGCAAAGGGGCAGACGTCCGAGGCCATAAAGAAACTTATCGGCATGCAGGCCAGGACCGCCAGAGTGGAGAGAAACGGAAGTGAAGCCGACGTTCCCGTCGAAGAGGTGGAAATAGGGGACGTAATCCTGGTAAGACCGGGAGAAAAGGTCCCGGTAGACGGCGTGATAGAGGAAGGGTATTCTTCTGTAGACGAGTCGATGGTCACAGGGGAATCCATCCCGGTTGAAAAGAACGTGGGGGACACGGTTATAGGGGCAACCATCAACAAGACGGGTTCTTTCAAGTTCGAAGCCACCAAGGTAGGCAGGGACACCATGCTGGCCCATATCATTGATCTGGTGCAGTCAGCACAGGGAACAAAACCGCCTATAGCGAGGCTTGCCGATCTTATAGCCTCCTATTTCGTACCCGCTGTCATCGGAGTAGCCACGATCACATTTATAATCTGGTATCTGTTCGGGCCGGCACCGGCATTCACCTATGCCGTCCTCAATTTCATCGCAGTGCTGATCATCGCCTGTCCATGCGCCCTCGGCCTCGCCACACCAACTTCCATAATGGTTGGAACGGGGAAGGGAGCCGAAAACGGCGTCCTCATAAGGAGCGGCAAGTCCCTCGAAACCGCGCACAAAATAGGAACGGTGGTCTTCGACAAGACAGGGACACTGACCAAGGGCACCCCCGAGGTCACTGATATCGTCGCGAACGGAATCTCGGACAGAGACGTACTCTTTTATGCCGCCTCCGCAGAGAAAGGGTCCGAGCATCCCCTGGGAGAAGCCGTTCTGAAGAGGGCGAAAGACGACGGCATTGCGGTCAAGGGCGCTGAAAGCTTCCGCGCAATTCCCGGCCACGGTGTCAAGGCGAGAATCGACGGCAGGGATATAATGATCGGGAACGAGAGGTTCCTGAGCGACGAGGGAATACATATGGGCAATCTGAAGGAGGAAGCAACACGGCTTTCAGCTCAGGGTAAGACCCCTATATTCCTGTGCGTGGAAAATCAGGCCGCCGGGATCATCGCCGTAGCCGATACCCTCAAGGAAGATTCCGTGGCGGCAGTGAGGGCGCTTCACGATCTCGGCATCGAGGTCGTAATGATGACCGGGGACAATAGACGTACCGGTGAAGCGATTGCGCGTCAGGCCGGCATAGACAGGGTGCTCGCGGAGGTACTGCCCGAAGACAAGGCAAAGGAGGTAAGGAAGCTCCAGGCTGAATCCAGGGTGGTAGCAATGGTAGGTGACGGAATAAACGACGCGCCCGCGCTTGCCCAGGCCGACATCGGCATCGCCATAGGTACCGGAACGGACGTTGCCATGGAGGCTGCCGATATCACGCTCATTGGAGGCAATATCAAGGGAGTCGTCACGGCAATAGCACTTTCGAAGGCAACGCTGAGGAACATCAAACAGAACCTTTTCTGGGCCTTCGCTTATAATGTAATTCTTATACCTGTTGCCGCGGGGGTCCTCTTCCCTTTTTTTGGAATACTGCTCAATCCGATGTTCGCGGCTGCCGCGATGGGTATGTCTTCCGTTACCGTGGTCACAAACGCGCTGAGACTCAGACGTTTCCAGCCGGCCGTCTAGTCCTGCAAATTGCCTGTCACCTGCTGCCCATCGCCTATGGCCTGTCTCTGTTGTACCTTCTAACTCGCAAGGGTAGAATTAACCCTGACGTCGCAAAGCGGCACGGAAGGAACATCGAAAAAGTCTTGTAATGACGACATGATTATCCATCTTCCACATAAATGACCAGCGTTCAGTGACTTCCGGAAAATGGCCGGCAGACCCCTCTCCAAGGCTGTAAAGTGTCGCTACAAGACATTCTTCGTTGCCCCTTCCGCGCTTTTCAGAGAATCTTATGCAACAATAGGGTTAATGGTTACGGGTAAACAGGACGGAAAAATGGGGACAATACGCTGGAGAAAGGAGAACTGATGAAATTAAAGATAGGTGTAATGGGCGATGCTAGCGGGGATATTCCGGCAGCTCACAGAGAGGTCGCATTCGATATAGGCCGTTCAATCGCCGAATCGGGCTGCATCACCGTCACCGGAGCCTGTCCGGGACTGCCTTTCGAAGCTGCGCGCGGTGCCAATTCCGCAGGCGGCATGGTTGTGGGAATATCGCCGGGACTCAGTCTCTGGGAACATGTCCACAAATACAATTCGCCGACAGATCACCACGATGTGCTCATATTCACCGGCAGCGGACTCATGGGCCGGGAGATCGTCAATATACGGTCCTCCGATATCGTGATCATCATCGGCGGCCGTTCAGGAACCCTCGGGGAGTTCGCTATTGCTTACGATGAAGGCAAGCTGATCGGCGTCGTACTTGATACGGGGGGAATCACCTCTGAGATCAAGGACATCGTTAAAGTGATCGACAAAAAAACGGGTGCACGGATTTTTTATGATGCACAGCCGCACAGGCTCATCAGTAAACTCCTGAAATTCTACAGGGCGGAACACTATAAACATCCGTCGTCCTTTCACGAGGGAGAAATGGAGCCCCTTTTCAACAACAATGACACGCCATGACGGTCCGGGCGGGCGTCGAATAATCGCAAGTATACGCTAACGGTGCAAAACCGCATGGCAGGCCCGCCATCCAGGATAAGCCAGGCTGCGGTCTTACAGTGCGTCGAGGAATGTCCGGATTATGATACAATAAATCGTTCAAAACAATCGGTTCGGGGTAAGTGCATTCACATATGGCCACATTGACCGGCATCCTTGAAAGAATAGAGATCAAGAAAAGCGATTATCTGAGGTACAATTTCAGCCAGACGGAGAATAATGCGCTCAAGACGTTCTTCGACCTCGCGCAGGAGTTCGGCAGTATAGCGGATTTTCATATCCTTTGCGTGGCCGTGCCCAAGAGTTTTTTTGATCTTGATGCACGCCTCTACCTTATCGATCCGAAGGTTAACGCTCTCAGCCTTGCGGCAATGACTGAGGACGGAGCATTCGGCCTGCACTCACCGCCTCCGGCTGACGTGAAACCTCAGGAACGGCCGTATTATACCGTCAGGAAAAGCCTCGTGCTTACGATCAGGGGAAAGAAATTCATGATCGAACAGCTTCCTTTCCGGACGGAGGACGACGTCCTCGGGCTGCTCGAGGTATTTCCGATCGGCGATCCGGACCCTCACACGGAACTTTTTTTCGAAAAGTATGCCAACCGGATAGGCTTCAGGATCCACAACAAGATCATGGTGGAAAAGAATATTGAACACCTGAGGTTCATCAGGAGTCTCGTCGCCGACATAGAGCATAATATCATAGTCCCGAACATGGTTTACAAGCTCTTTCTGAGGCGGCTCAGGGCCAATGCAAAGATGAACAAAGCCATGGAACAGCAGCTTTCAGATTTAGCGCAGGCCGGGGAGATAAGCGGCACTACAGCGGAAAAAGTCCTAAGAGAACTGGCCAACATCAACTCAGGTTTTGAGGCTGAACTGGAAAACATCGAAAAACATTACAACAACATGACCCTCTTCATAGAGACGCTCTTCCGGAAAAGCCATTTCGACCAGGGCCGCCTCACTCTCCGCACGAAACCCTGCAACATGAAAAAGGACGTCGTTCTGCCCCAGATAGAACGGTATCTGGACCAGTTCGTAAAGGCGGGGATTTCGATAGACGACAGGATGAGCGGCATCCCCGATGAGGAGGTCATCAACGTGGTCGACGTGGGTTTGATAGCCCAGGTATATGCGAACCTCTTTTCGAATGCCCTCAAATACACGCAGGAGATCCTGACGGACACGGGTGAACGCAAGAAATATATAGCTTACGGCCACGGCATCATCAAGGACTATTTCGGCGAGGGAAAAGACGGGGTAAAATACAACGTCTTCAGTACCGGCCCGCACATCCCGGAAGAAGAAAGGCCTAACCTCTTCAAAGAGGAATTTCGCGCTTCAAATGCTCTCGACAAACCCGGCACCGGCCACGGCCTCTCGTTTATCAGGAACGCCGTTGAAATTCACGGCGGAGTCGCGGGCTACGAGGCCACGAAATACGGGAACAATTTTTATTTCATCATCCCGAAGTAAGCGTCAAGAAGATCCTCCTTCATGTAAGCCCCTTCAAGGCCCGACACCTTGACCCGGACCTCTCCGTATTCCGTGCGGACCTTTCTCATCTCCCTCTCCATCGTCATCCTTGACGCCTCACACCAACGAACGCCGATGCTCGTGGTTTCCCGGAGCATAAGTGTCATCAGGGCATCCCTTTTAACCCTTTCGCACAATACCGTCACTTTCACGCCCGGTCTCATCTTTTTCATTATCACCTGCGTCATGAAGACGTCAAGCGCGCCTTCTTCGAAAAGCCTGCCGATGAGATTTTCATATACCTGGGGGTTCATATCGTCGATGTTGGTTTCGATTACCGTCACCATTTTCCCGCCGGGGGTCTTATGCATTTTCCCCGTCAACACTCTGAGGACATTAGGCCTGTCCTTCGTCTCCCTGCCCCCTGCCCCTGTCCCTATTCTATCCGCAACCATAAGCGGCATCTCACCGAACCCGCAGGACAAAGACTTCAGAATTGCCGCGCCCGTCGGGGTCGCAAGCTCAAAGGGCTCACCCGATGAATAGACCGGTATATTTCTGAGGATCTCGGCCGTCGCCGGCGCGGGCACCGGCAGGATGCCGTGTTCCGTTCTTACCGAACCGCTGCCCAAATTGACGGGTGACGCGTACACTTTCTCTATGCCGAGCAGTTCAAGCCCTGCCACAGTGCCGCAGACGTCCGCGAGACAGTCCACTGCGGCAAGTTCATGGAGATGCACCTTTTTTAAAGGCTCACCGTGCACTTTTGCTTCTGCCCTGAAAAGCGTCCCGAATATCCGTTCCGCCTTCCCTTTCGTGCCGCTGCTGAGAGAAGACTTCCTGATGATGTCGCGTATGTCGTCCCATCGTCTCGCCTTCTTCGACCCATGCCTGCTGTCGGCCTCAAGCATTACGTCTACCTTGGTCGCCGAGATTCCGCACCTTCTCACTTTTTTCGCCTTGACGTAAAAGCCCCCGACCGGCAGCTTCCGGAGTTCCTTTTCCAGCTCGTCGAGAGGCACGCCGGCATCCACCAGCGCCCCCAGACACATATCGCCGCTTATCCCGGAAAAGCAGTCGAAAAAGGCTATCTTCATATGACCTCCGGCCTTCGATACATACGGGTCTATTTTAAAAGAGGGCGTTTACATATGCAAATTCACCACTTCCCGAAGTGTTCGAAAGGCGGCCCGGACGCTCGGCAAGAACGCCCATGTGATATAATTTGACAAACAACCAAAGGAGAATCTAATGACGGGCACCGTAAATCCGCCACTGGTGGGCCGAAACGACCCTTTTTCGATTATATTGAAGAAATTTTCCGAAGAAAATGCGGGCAAGACATCGCTGCCGGAACATGAGGTCAAGAGACTTCTGCAGGAAACGGGTCTCCCGGTGCCCAGGGGTATATTGATCCCTAAAGGGAAACCCCTTTACCCCAATGGGCTGCGGTACCCCCTTGTCGCAAAGGTCTCATCGTCAGCCATTTCTTCAAAAAGCGATTTAGGGGGAGTGGTGCTGGATATAGGCGACAGGAAAAGTCTGGAAAGGACCGTGGCAAGACTCATGGGAATCGAACATGCCGACGGCGTGCTCATTGAAGAAATGGCCCCCCCGGGGGTCGAGGTAATTATAGGGGGCATCGTCGACATGCAGTTTGGCCCGGTGGTAATGTTTGGCCTCGGCGGTGTATTTGTCGAGTTGTTCAGGGACGTCGCCTTCGGCCTGGCCCCCATGGACGAGGAAGAGGCCATGAGGCTGGCCAGACAGGTCAAGGGCTACAAACTGCTGGAAGGTTACAGGGGGAGGAAGCCTGTGGACATCAACGGGCTGTTGAAATCGATGGTAACTGTCTCGAGGCTTATGGCTACAGGTCTGATCGACGAAATGGACCTGAACCCTGTCGCACTCTATCCCGAAGGGACGATATTAGAACCTGCCGGCCAAATTTTCAGACGACAAGGCCGGTGTCGGCACGAACAAGAAATACGGTGTCATTCACAACTTCGGCGGGGCTATCACCATCCCCGCCCACGAGAGGATGATCACTTCAAGGCGAAAAAGAGAGGGCAGATAACCTGGAGAGGAAAGGAAAGGGGTCACCCATTAAAGGCCACCCTGTCAAGAGCCCGTAATAATTCATTGCGAAGAAAGCGTCTTTCTTCGCTCCAATAAGAGCGGTCACCAATTTTTGCCACACCTGGGGTCTTCATTGCATTCGGTGTCAGCCTTGCTGCACCAGTCACCCATCAGGATCGAGGAGGCTGAATCCGCACTAGCGGATACATTTCCCTTTCGCCTTTCGGCGAACCAGAAAACCGTCAGTGCCATACGATGTCCAAAAAGTTAATCACAGATCTCGTGGTTTTGAACCAACCCATTACAGGCTCATCGCATAGGCAGCAAAGTTACCGGTAACCGGTATTTATGGATGCAACGGCTGCCAATCAGCCCTAATGGTTTTACCAACCCCACAGCCGGTTCACCGTTGCATCGGCTCTTATGAAAAGAGCTTTCCCGGCATAAAGGGAACGTTGTCACGCATGATGTAGTACGCCGCCCTTGCCAGCTTATGTGCAAGCGCCTGGTGCGCCACCATGCGGTTTGTCCTCTGCGCCTTTCGTTGAAAATAAGCCCTTGCCTGGGCATCGTATCGTCTGGCCAATTCCGCAGTCTCCGAGTATGCCCACGCAAGGTACTTATTGCCGTTTTTCTTGTTGCCTTTCCCCTTGGTCTTGCCGTTGCTTGTCCACGATGAACCAACCTTCCTGCAATAGGAGACATAGTTGCCGACCTTCCGGAAACGACTAATCGGTCCTGTCTCCAGCATGATGGTCAGAGCAAGGATCTTCCCTACACCAGGGATGCTCAGCAACTGCCGATAGGATGGTGACAGCTCGATCTTTCCTTCAACGGTCTTTTCGATACTCTTTATCTTTCTGGTCATGTAATCGATCGTCTCTTTGCTGACGGCTCCGGCCATGAGAACATCCTCGTTTTCGGCCAATAGAGGGCTGATCCTGTCTTCGCGTAGCCGTTTGACATCATTGACGTTCACCATAATTCCACAATTGCGGGTTATGATCTGTTGGAGACTTATGATCAGGGAAGTCCGCAATCTGACAAGATGGCCCCGTTTCCTTAGCAGGTCCCTTATGGGCCGTTCTTCCTTGGGATAAATGTATCCCTCCGGAAGAGTATCCCGAGTCGCAACATCTCGGCAAGCCAGCCGGCATCGTGACGGTCGTCTGCGTGCTTCAGTCCCTTGTATTTTTGGATCGCCGCCGGATTAGCCAGGTGCACCTTGTGCCCCGTTGCCATGAGAAGATCAACAAGCCAGTACCAGTTGTACGTCGACTCCACAGCAATCCCAGCGATCTTCTTTCCATATGGGCTAAGTGCCTTCACGATAGCCTCGGCGTCATTGCCAAGCTTTCTTTCCAATCGGCGTTTACCTTCCTCATTGATAACCGTCAGATAACTGTTGCTTGAATGCAAATCAAAAGCTGCGTACAATTTCATAAGGCACCTCCATGGGTAAAGTTTGAGCTCTTTCCCAAAGCATAACAGATGACCAATCGCCTGCTATGCTGGAGGTTGCCTTTATATGATTATCAGCCCTTGACATGGGACAGCTTGGCGAGATGCAGTGAGCTGATGGTTACTCCTCCCAACCATGCGTACAGTTATGGTACTCAAGAGTGAGATGTACTGTGGGGAAGTGAACTAGGGCGTAATGACTGTTAACTGACTCACTCTATCCTAATAATTCGCGGCGGCACAATTTTAAAGCGTCTCTCACAGAAACTCCAGGACCCCATAATGGCTTTTAAATAAAATTTGCATGTCGTATATTGCTTGCTGGTACAATATTCCCGAAACTCAAAAACACTTGGGTAAACCTTCCTGTTGGCCCTGCACAAATAATTTTCTAACAGAAAAGTGCATTTCATAACTTCCTCTGCATGAGTCTTATCGACCACGAATGGATTTAGGTATTGCGGGATGACTCCCCTGCCGCTTCATCAATATCATGAAAAAGAAATCAGTCGTTTGTCAACACGAGAAGCCGCCCAAAATCATCAGGTGAAGATCTTTACAGCACAGGGTCATAATGAGTGCCCTTCCGACCGGTCGCTGGAAGAGACGTCGGTCCGGAAAATCGCTTAACGACTCATTTTGAGCCTCCAAAGAACAAAGGGGTCGACCGGCATTTACTCTCCGGAAAGTGGCCCCCTGGAGTCTTTTCAACAGGCCCTCAACATACCATCGCGTGAGGCTCCATGTAGTTCAATATTCCCTGCGGGTCGCATTCGATGCAGATATCGATGCCCTGTATGATCTGTCTGTCTTCACATAGGGCATATGCCTGTTTGAGCGCGGGGTCTTTGATCCTGTTTATCATGAGGGCCTTCGGCCTCATATAGACCTTTCCGCAATTGAGGCATATCCAGATGAAATTATACTTAGCAGACTCGATGCAGGATTCACAGACATAGATGATGAGACCGGGAGACGCTTCAACATGCATTGAAGTAAATTCATGCCGACATACGATACACTGATCGATTCTGTTGAACAAGTCGAACATGCCACCCTCGCTTTCTTTTTGCATGCGCCGCTGGAAACTAAAGGGTCCGATAATGTCTTCGAGGGTCTCGGCAACCCCTTAATGACCTTTGTCGTTGACAATAGTTCCTCCTTCTCCCGAGAGCTCCCTCTGCTCTTTATCAGCTTGGAAGCAATTGTCGTGCCTTATTGATCCCGCTTCCTGAATTCCTCAACGGGCAGCGAGTTTGACGCAACTATCTGAGTTTATGGAATAAATAGAGTTGCACCTGAAATCGGTGCATTGGGGCCTCAAGATGACGACAGACGTGAATATGACAAAAAATGCAGGGTCTACGTCGCAAATGTCAAAAAAGCACCGCAAAGAATCGCCGGCGACTCACCTTCTTCTTTGCAATCCTGCGAAGGGATTTGCGGTGATGCGACGGCAGTCCGGGCAGCAATCATTTGGAATCGGCATGTTAGATCTGGCATGGATAGTGCGAGTCATATTGGCAGGAAAGGGAAGGAGGACAAGACGATGGGAGAGACGGGATTCCTGAAGAGACTGGCGTATATGCTTGCAGGGTGCGCAACGGTGCTTTTTGTAATATTCGGTATGTTTCCCGGTTCATATCTCGGCGGGGCCATCGGGCTCGATGCCGCCGGCATCCTCTTTGGACTGCCTGTCACCTCGGGTATGTTTTCGAGGTGGATCGTAGCCGCATCAATGGCGCTGGGCGTGATGGCGGCAGGTATCATGTTCATCACCGCAGCCGCGACTGCGGGCTGGCTTATCAGCACAGCGCTTCATACCCTTACCGGACGCAGAAGGGTCTTGCGGCAGCAGAACATAAACAGGAACAAGCTGGAAGAGGAGGAAAGTGTCATGACGGACTAAAGGAAAACGATGCTCATCCCGCTTCAATCCTCATTTGGCCTTCCGCTCAGCGGGGCTGGTTGCGTAAGCAGCACTCAAGCCCGCAAATTTCATATAATAAGTGCAGGAATAATGTCTGCCGACGATCCGGAGCAATTAATGGCGCACATGCCCTCGGGCACTGCAATTCCCTGCAGGACCTGGCGGCCGGGACCTCACACGGACTTCCTCGTGAGAGAGGATTCGGAGTTCATAGACGGCATCAATAGTTCCCTCGTCACACTCAGACACGGCTTGTTTGTCACCGGCGAAGTCGCCCTCGTGCCCGTCATGTTCCGGATCAGATCCGGTGCCGATCGATTATTCGAAACCTGGTTCAACTATTACGCTGACGAGGCAGGTCCATCGCACTTCCGCGACCTCAGTACCCAAAAGGACATCTGTTTCCATCTTTACGGGGACAGCAGGACCAGGGAAAAGACCCTCACGATAGTCAATGACACAAGAGATTTCTTCAGGAAAACCATTGCCGTCATAATACACATCGAACCGTGGACGGCGGACGAGTTCGAAAGGGCCAAGGCGCAGATCTATCACAAACACCCCTCTCCCGATTCGTTATGGGAAAACCTGTTCAGGGAGACTCAACGGCTATAAACGAATTGCCGGCACGGCGTCACGGCGCCTGAGGTGGGAACCAATAAAAGTCGCCTCTCAAAATGTTTGACAGAAGCGTGCCTTTTTTGATATAAAAATTGGTTGTCAATTGCGTTGTGAGCCGATGTTCCCGGGTAGCTCAGTCGGCAGAGCAGGTGGCTGTTAACCACCCTGTCGGGGGTTCGAATCCCTCCCCGGGAGCCAGTTTTATCGCGGGGGGAGAACGTTGGAACGATGTCGGCAGAGTCCCGAATGCCTTCGGGATTAAGCACCCTGTCCCGCCGAAGCGGGAATCCCTCCCCGGAAGCCAGTTATTGGGGAGCAAGTTTCTTTCCAGCGGGCGACGATTATCGAAGGTCTAAAATAAAAACCCTCGTAGTTGTATAATCTATTATGCCCAAGAAGACTATCTCACTTTTCCTTGCGTTACTTCTGTGTATTCTCTTTTCTTCGGTATCCTCCCCGGCGGAAAGGAAGAGAGAGGTGCTCGTCATCAGGGTCGACGGGGTAATCAACCCCGTCTCGGCCGAATTCATCGGCAGGAGCCTGACAGAGGCGAACGAGAAACATAACGACGCCCTGGTGATAGAACTGGATACCCCCGGCGGGCTGGACACATCCATGAGGACCATCGTCAAGGGGATCATAAGCAGTCCCACGCCCGTCATAGTCTACATCGCCCCGAGCGGGGCGAGGGCCGCCTCTGCCGGCGTCTTTGTCACGCTCTCCGCGGACGTTGCAGCCATGGCCCCCGGGACGAACATCGGGGCCGCTCACCCCGTGACCATGGGAGGCAGGGAGTTGAGCAAGACCATGGAAAAGAAGGTGGTGAACGACGCGGCGGCTTATATACGGTCCCTTGCCGAGAGGAACGGGAGGAACGCCGACTGGGCTGAAGAAGCCGTCAGAAAGAGTGTCTCTCTTGCCGCCGAAGACGCCCTCAAGGATCACGTGGTAGACATCGTGAGTCCCAACCTGGATTCACTGCTCAAGTCCGTGGACGGATGGAAGGTGAGAACCGGCAAGGGCGAGAAGGTTCTCAAGACGGCAAACGCCGTGATCGTCAAAAAGGAGATGGGGTGGCGGTACAGGCTGCTGAACTTCATATCCGACCCGAGTGTTGCATACATACTGATGCTTCTGGGTTTCTACGGGCTGTTCTTTGAGTTCACAAACCCCGGATCGATCTTCCCCGGTGTTACGGGTGCCATCTTCCTGATACTGGCCTTTTATTCTTTCCAGACCCTGCCAGTCAATTACGCCGGACTCCTGCTCATCATCCTGGGACTCGTCCTGTTCATTCTCGAAATCAAGATCGTGTCCCACGGCATCCTGACTATAGGCGGCATCATCTCCATGGTATTGGGCTCACTCATGCTCTTTGAGTCCCCCGCCCCTTTCTTCAGGCTCTCTCTCTACCTGATACTTCCGGCCGTAATCTTTACGGCCCTGTTTTTCACCATTACGTTCAGGCTTGCGTACCGGGCCTTCAGAAGCAAGCCGGTCACGGGGAAGGAGGGGCTTGTCGGAATGGAGGGTACGGCAAAGACGGAAGTGACGAAAGAAACGGGCATGGTGTCCGTTCAGGGAGAACTGTGGTCCGCGTATTCAGATGATTTTATCTCGAAAGGAGACAGGATAACAGTGCAGTCTGTTTCAGGTTTGAAACTGAAGGTCGGAAAACTAAAAGGAGGTTAGGAATGGACTTGACACCATCTTTTATCGGTTTCTTTTTTGTGCTGATCCTCGCCATTTATTTTCTGTCGAGCGCTATCAGGATACTAAAGGAGTATGAGCGGGGCGTTGTCTTCAGGCTCGGCAGGGTCATACCTGTCAAGGGCCCCGGTCTGGTGATCATATGGCCTGTCATCGACAAACTGGTCAGGGTCAGCCTCAGGACCGTGACATTCGACGTGCCTTCGCAGGACATCATCACGCGCGACAACATCACGGTCAAGGTGAATGCCGTGGTCTATTTCAGGGTGATGGACCCGGTGAAGGCAATCACCGCCGTCGAGGACTTCTTTTACGCCACTTCCCAGATAGCCCAGACTACTCTCAGATCGATTCTCGGGCAGAGCCAGCTGGATGAGTTGCTTGCCAAGAGGGAGGACCTGAATTCCGAACTCCAGAAGGTCATCGACCTCCAGACCGAACCGTGGGGTGTAAAAGTGACGGCGGTGGAGGTGAAGAACGTCGACCTTCCGGAGAACATGCAGCGGGTGATCGCCAGACAGGCGGAGGCCGAAAGGGAAAGGCGGGCGAAGATTATCCATGCCGACGGTGATTTTCAGGCATCGCAGAAGCTTGCCGATGCGGCAAAGATCATGGCGACGGAGCCTTTGGCGATTCAGTTGAGGTTCCTTGGCACCCTGACCGAAATAGCGACCGAAAAAAATTCGACCATCATATTCCCGGTGCCGATAGATTTGATCAAAACTGTCATGGAAAAAGTGTCCGGCAAGGAAGAAAAATAGAAGACCTGGCCGTCAGGAAGAACATCTGGCTCAGGGTATCCCTTCTCATTATTTTCCTGGGACTGGTCTATGTCCTTTACAGGACAGGCGCGTTCCAGTTCTTTGTGGACAGGGAGAGGATAAGAAGGTTCCTTGATCACCTCGGGGCGGCCTCCTTCCTCGGATTCATTTTCCTCCAGACGCTCCAGGTGGTTGCGGCGCCGATACCCGGGGAAGTGACAGGATTTATAGGAGGTTACGTCTATGGGCCGGTCCTCGGTATCTTCCTTTCGACAGTGGGGCTGACACTGGGTTCGTGGGGGGCCTTCGCACTCTCGCGCATATTCGGAAGGCCCTTCGTCGAGAGGTTCGTAAGAAAGGAGACCCTGGATAAATACGACTACCTCCTGCACCACAAGGGTGCCTTTCTTGTGTTCCTCCTGTTTCTTATTCCCGGTATTCCCAAGGACCTCCTCTGCTATATCCTGGGGCTTGGACACCTCAGCACCAAAGAATTCCTGGTCATCAGCACCGTAGGGCGGTTTCTCGGCACGGTCCTGATCACTCTGGGCGGTTCATACGTCCGCCACCATCAGTATTACCGGTTCTTCGTCCTCTTCGGCATAGGTGTGGTGATCATATTTTTTTCGATGGCTTACAAAGACAGGCTGAACAGGCTTTTCCGGATATGGCATATCAGGTCGGTGAGAAAAGACAAGAAGAATAATCCCAAGTAGCTGGAACCAGAAAATATTTCACCATAAAGCGTGGAAAGCATGACGCCGAAGAAGGATTCCCGACCTGCCTGCCGGCAGGCAGGCGCGCTCCGCTTGCGAGAATGACAGAAAAAGTCATGGGCTTTGTCATTCCGGCTTGTCCGGAATCTTTCCGGTGCTTACAGAAGGTTTCCCATAATCCCTGACAGGCAAGGACAGGCTAAGCTTCACTTATGGAAAGACACACTTTCAGCTACCGAGAAAATTCATGGAACGACTCTGGAATATCCCGGCTACCATCTGATCAGGGAGGATGCCCAGGTCAGCCCCCCTCCGAATGCTTCGAGCAGGATGTAGTCACCGTCATTGATCCTGCCGGCCCGGACCGCCTCGTCCAGTGCTATGGCAATCGACGCGGCCGAGGTATTGCCGTATTTCTCAATGTTGACAAACACCTTTTCCATCGGCAGTTTGAGACGTTTTGCCGTTGCCTGAATAATTCTGAGGTTGGCCTGATGGGGGATAAGAAGTGAGAGTTGAGAGGGGTTCAGCTTGTTGTCTTCAAGCGTTTTTTCAGCCAGTTGTTCAAGTGTCCTTACTGCGACCTTGAAGGTTTCGTTGCCCTTCATCTTGATGTAATGAAGCCGCTTGAGGATTGTCTCTCTCGAACTCGGGTAGCGCGAGCCGCCGCCCGGGAGTGATATAAGGTCGGATAAATTCCCGTCCGAGTGTATGTGTGTGGAATATATGCCCCTCTTTTCGGTGGTCGCCTCGATTATTACTGCGCCGGCGCCGTCTCCGAACAGGATACAGGTCGCCCTGTCCTGCCAGTCGGTGACTTTGGTGAGTGATTCCGCCCCGGCCAGCAGTATCCTTTTGTGCAAGCCCGATTTGATAAGGCCGTTTGCGACGTGCAGGCCGTATATAAAACCGGAGCATGTAGCGTTGATATCGAATGCAGCGGCGTTTTTCGCCCCGAGCCTGCTCTGGAGGAAGCAGGCCGTGGAGGGGAAGGGCATGTCGCCGGTGATGGTTGCGACAATAATAAGGTCGATGTCCTTAGGCTTGAGGTTTGCCCTCTTAAGCGCCGAATTCGCGGCCTCGAAGGCGAGGTCGGAGGAGGCCTGGTCCCCGTTGACCGACCTGCGTTCCCTTATGCCCGTCCTCTCCGTTATCCATTCGTCGGACGTGTCGACGATCTTTTCGATGTCACGGTTTGTTATGACATTTTCCGGAACATAGGAACCGGTGGATATTATCCTGCCCCTCAGCATCTTGTCACTCCGTCTCCCCCAAATTGTATTTGATGTCCGCCGAGATGGCCTCGGGGACCTTCTTGGCGGCAAAATCGGCGGCTACCCTGAGTGCGTTCTTGATGGCCTTGGCCGAGGATCTGCCGTGGCTTATTATGGCGACGCCGTTGATGCCGAGGAGGGGGGCGCCCCCGTATTCATCGTAGTCAGTTCTCTTCTTGAAATTACGTATGGCCGGTTTCATCAGCAGGTAAGCGACCCTGCCGGTGGATACGGACGTTATTTCTCTTTTCAGCATTCTAAGTATGGTTTCCGCCAACCCCTCGCTGATTTTCAGGGCTATGTTTCCAATGAAGCCGTCGCAGACCACTACGTCGGCACGGCCCGTAAAAATGTCTTTTCCCTCGATGTTTCCTATAAAATTGATCTTTGTCTTCCTGATGAGCTTGAAGGCCTCTTTCGTGAGTTCGTTGCCCTTGGTGTCTTCCTCGCCGATGCTGAGAAGAGCGACCTTCGGTTTAGACCTTCCGAGTACCAGTTTACAGTACGTGTTTCCCATCAGCGCAAACTCCAGGAGGTTTTCGGGTTTTGCGGATTGCCGCCGTGGGAGATTCGTTCATCTCCACCACCTGGGAGGCATGCTCCAGAAGGATGCGGTTGCCCGGAAAACGTTTGCTGCCCAGTTCCTTCTTTATCAGTTCGGCGTTGCCCACAAGGGTAACGTCGATGTCGTCATGTTCGTTAACAGTCTCAACCGCCCCCTCAACATTTACAGATGGAGCATGGTCTCCTCCCATAGCGTCAAGAGCGACTCTCATCTTTATTTTTCGATTATCTCGAGAACCTTGTGGCCGTTATAGGTGCCGCAGCTGGGGCATGCCCTGTGCGACAGTTTCATTTCTTTGCATTCGGGGCACTCGTTAAGGTTGGGCTGACGGCCTTTCCAGTTCGCCCTTCTCTTGTCCCTTCTCGACTTCGAATGCCTGTGCGTGGGATTTGCCAATTTTTCTACTCCTTTCGTTTTTCGAAAAAATTCTTTAAAACTTCCAGTCTGGGATCAATCTCCTTTGTGACACAACCGCAGGCTTCCTTATTCAGATCGGCCCCGCACCTTGGGCAGAGCCCCTTGCACGATTCGCTGCAGAGGGATTTCATCTGAATACTGAGGAGTATCTGCTCCCTGGCGAGCTCCTCAAGATCAAGTTCTTCCCCTCTGTAGAAGCCCGTATCCATTTCATCGTCCCTGAGTGCGTGGCGCCCTGCCGTACTGTCGGCCAACGGGAGATATACCACGCTCACCGGGACATCGATCTTCCCCTCAAACTCCTTGAGGCACCTGCTGCACCGGAGTCCGAGCCGGGCGCGCAGACCGCCCCTCACCATGACTTCATTCCCAGTCCTGTTGATCTCAAGATGCCCCGAAACCGGGGAAAAGAGAGTAACGTCCTCCAGTTCTATCTTCTCCTCCAGGTCTATTTCCAGACCGTCGTCGGGAATGTCCTCTATTACTATTTTCATGTCGATGAAACCGGGAAACGTCTTACAGTATAAAGACATTTTCGAAAATAAGTCAAGAAATCTGAACGCCCGAACGTCTAGGTTGAACTTTCACCTTCCGATATTATTTAATAGTTGTGATGTCCGATCTTACACCCCTGATGAAGCAGTATTTCGGTATAAAGGAGAGATACCCTGACGCCGTCGTCCTCTTCAGGCTCGGAGACTTCTACGAGATGTTCGGCGAGGACGCGGAAAAGGCATCGAAGATCCTTCAGATCGCCCTTACGACGCGTGAAAAATCCAGGGACAATCCGATGCCGATGTGCGGTGTGCCCTATTTCGCCTCCGAATCTTACATAGCCCGGCTGATAAGGGCCGGGCAGAAGGTCGCCATCTGCGAACAGATGGAGGACCCGAAGGAAGCCAGGGGCATCGTGGCCCGGGAGGTGGTGAGGGTCATTACACCGGGAACGCATGCGCCGGAGAACCCGAAAGAAAACACCTTTATTGTGAGTATCTTCCCGGCAGGCGGCAGGCACGGCATTGCGGCGGCGGACATCTCGACGGGGGAATTCATACTTTTTGAGACGGGTGAAGACATAGAGGACGAGGTCAGCAGGTTCGAACCCAAAGAGATCCTTCTGCCCGGGAGCGTAGTGGAAAATATCCATTACAGGGAAGTCCTGTCGGGGCTCTTCATGTCCTCAGTCGAGGACTGGTATTTCGACTACCCGGAGGCATACAGGACCCTCCTCCGCTATTTTCGGGTATCTTCGCTGGACGGATACGGGTGCGAGGGGCTCACCTCGGCGATTTCTTCCGCCGGTGCGCTTCTTGCGTATCTGGAGAATACTCAGAAGGAGGCCCTGTCGTTCAAGACGATCACCACCCTCAAACAGACCTCCTACATGTTTGTCGACGCGTCAACCCAGCGCAATCTGGAGTTGACCCGGAGTCTGAAGGACGGCTCCAGGGAGGGCACGCTTATCGGCGTAATGGATGAGACGCTGACGCCGATGGGCGGAAGGTTCCTGCGGTCCGCGCTGCTCAGGCCCCTTATCGATCTTTCCGAAATCAGAAAGAGGCACGAGGCGGTGGAGTACTTTGTGTATGATTTCGAGATCCTCGAAGTGCTGCGGACCTCGCTCAGGAGGGTCCAGGACCTCGAGAGGCTTGCTTCAAGGGTGTCTTCCGGAAGCGCCAATGCCAGGGATCTCGTGGCGATAAGGAATTCTCTTTCGGAACTTCCCGGGATAAAGACCGCGCTCTCTTCCGCACGTGAACCGGGGCTGAAATCCCTGGCGGAAGAGATGCCCGATTTTTCGCTGCTTGGGGACCTCATCGAAAGAAGTGTTGCAGACACCCCGCCCTTAAGCATAAGGGAGGGCGGCATCATCAAAGAAAAATTTCACGGTGAAGTCGACGAACTGAGGAATGTCTCGACCCGCAGCCGGGATTTTATCTCGGCAATGGAACTCAGGGAGAGGAAGAGGACCGGGATTTCGTCCCTGAAGATAGGCTATAACAGGGTCTTCGGATACTACATCGAGGTCACTAAGTCGAATATCGACATGGTCCCCGACGACTACACCAGGAAACAGACCCTTGTCAGCAGCGAGAGGTTTACTACCCCGGAGCTCAAGGAATATGAAAACAAGGTGCTCGGCGCCGAGGAGAGGCTGAAGAACCTTGAATTCGAAGTGTTCCAGCAGATCCTTCAATCGGTGAAAGAGGAGACGGGACGGCTTTCAAAGGCCTCCGATCTCCTGGCGGCCGTGGATTTTCTTGCGTCGCTGGCGGTGGTTTCAAAACGCCACAATTATGTGAGGCCCGTGATCGCGGAGGAGGGGGCCATCGAGATTGTCGACGGCAGGCATCCCGTCCTCGAACGCATAATGTCCGGTGAACGGTTTATACCTAACAGCACCTTCATCGACGGTCAGGACAGCATGCTCCATGTGATTACGGGCCCCAATATGGCCGGAAAGTCCACCTACATGAGGCAGGTTGCCCTTATCGTTCTCATGGCGCAGATGGGCAGTTTCGTGCCGGCCGCATCGGCGACCATCGGCATTGCGGACCGCATATTTACGAGAATAGGCGCGTCGGATTTTTTGTCGCAGGGGCAGAGTACCTTCATGGTGGAGATGATTGAGGCGGCCAACATCATCCATAATGCCACATCGAAGAGCCTGGTCCTCCTCGATGAAGTGGGAAGGGGTACGAGCACCTTCGACGGGATAAGCATAGCATGGGCGCTGGCTGAATACATCGTGAACGGCATCAGGGCGCGTACTTTTTTTGCCACGCACTATAACGAGCTTACCGAACTGGCGCTTACCCTCGACGGAGTGAGAAACTATAACATATCGGTCCGGGAATGGGGCGATGAGATAATCTTTCTCAGAAAAATAGAAGAGGGGCCCGCCGACAAGAGCTACGGCATACAGGTGGCGCGGCTCGCGGGCATCCCGGACAGCATCATTGCCCGTGCGAAGGAGGTCCTGCACAACCTTGAAAAGGAGGAGCTGAACGAGACGGGAACGCCCAAGTTCGCCAGGAAAAGCACCAGGAAGCGGAAGGACCAGCTTGATCTGTTCTCGTCGGTAAGCGATTCGGTCGTGAACGAAATCATGAACCTCGACCCCGGCAGCCTGACGCCGGAAGAGGCTCTTCGCGTGATAATTGAACTGAGGGAAAAAATAAAATTTTGATTTTTCCCTTCGTGTTTTTAGTGATATAGTTATACTATCTTTAGTCTGGCGCCTTACATATGGCTGAGTGTTGTCAGCCTTCATTCCCGTGCAGGTCGGTGCTACTGTGTGCGACCCGCTTCGGGCGGGAATCAGGGCCTCTTTGTTTAGGGACCGCGGCCGCAGACCTTTCTTGGCAGGCCGGAAAAAGTGTGACTGAGGAAATCAAAACTCAATAGTGCAAAAGGAGGAGAAGACTGATGAATCCTGATGACGTCAAATACCACAAGGAACATACCTGGGTAAGGGTCGCCGGGAATAAAGGTACTGTCGGGATTACGGATTACGCACAGGACGCCCTGGGGGATATCGTTTACGTCGACCTGCCGGAAGTCGGCTCTGTGACGGATGCCGAGCATGAGATATCGGAGATCGAATCGACGAAAGCAACGTCCTCCGTTATTTCACCTGTCAGCGGAAAGATCATCAAGGTCAACGATGAACTGGCGGAATCCCCGGAGGTTATCAACGAGGACCCTTACGGAAAGGGATGGGTTGCCGTCATCGAACTTGACGACCCTTCCGAACTGGATGAGTTGATGGATGCCTCGGATTATGAGAAGTATATAGAAGAAGAATCGAAATGAGACTGGCGATTGTCGGGTCAGGCCCGGGGGGGTACGTGGCCGCGATCAAGGCCGCCCAACTCGGCGCCATGGTGACGATCATCGAAGACGACGAGGTTGGAGGTACGTGTCTCAACTGGGGGTGCATACCGACCAAGACCATGATCGGTTCCTGCGAGGTGCTTGCCAGGGTCAAGGAACTCGAAAAATTCGGTATGCAGCTGAAGGGGGAGATCGTCGCCAGTCTCCCCAGGATAATGGAGAGAAAGGACAGAGTGGTCGGGATCCAGGTCAAGGGGATCCGGGGCCTCTTCAAGAGCTGGGGCATCGAACTCAGGATGGGAAGGGGCTCTCTCACATCGCCGACCACGGTAGAGGTAAAGACTAAAAACGGCGACAGTGAGACCGTGGAGGCCGACAGGATCATTATCGCGACGGGGTCACGGCCCGCACGCATCCCCCTTTTACCCTTTGACGGCGAGAAGATCATATCTTCAAGCGACGCGCTGAGGCTTAAGGAGATTCCGGAAAGTCTCCTCATCGTCGGGGCCGGCGTGATAGGGTCCGAATTCGCCTGCATATACCGTGAACTCGGTACTGAAATTACGATGGTCGAGATGCTGCCGAGGGCGGTGAGCACTGAAGACCATGAGATTTCGGAACTGCTGGAAAGGGAATTCAGGAAGAAGAAGATAAAACTGCTCACGGCCGTCAAACTGGAAAAGGTGGAGGTGAGGGACGACGGCGTGCACGCATTCCTTTCGGAAGGGAAGGAACTTACCGCCGGGAAGGTGCTCGTCTCTGTCGGACGGGCCCTGAACAGCGAAGACATGGGACTGGAAGAGGTGGGCGTGAAGAAGGGCGAAAGGGGGAACATCGTTGTGAACGGCAGGATGGAGACCAGTGTCCCCGGGATTTACGCCGTCGGCGATGTTACCGGAGGCATGCTGCTTGCCCATGTCGCTTCCGCCGAGGGGATCGTGGCGGTGAAGAACGCCCTCGGGCAGGAGTGCGAAATGGATTACGGCGTCGTGCCGGCTGCCATCTTCACCTCGCCGGAGATAGCATCGGTGGGCCTCCGGGAGCACCAGGCCTCGGAGAAGGGCATCGCATTCCGGACGGGACATTTTCAGTTCAGGTCACTCGGCAAGGCCCACGCCATGGGTGAGATCTCGGGTTTCATAAAGTTCATATCGGAAGAGAAGACGGACAGGATACTCGGTGTCCACATCATCGGACCGCATGCGTCGGACCTCATTCACGAGGCGGCGGTTGCCATGAGGGCCGGCCTTACGACCCGGGAAATCGCGGAGACCATACATACCCATCCAACACTTTCCGAGGGGATGAAGGAGGCGGCGGAAGACGTTCATGGCGAGGCGATACATGTACCCAAAAAATGAACCGGGGTCATTGCGGTCGTGATCCTGAAAGAAGGCAGGGGAAAAAGGGAAAGCTGGGTCGAGGCGTCGAGGAAGGCCAACGGAGGGCTCTTCTCCGAAGCGGACGTCTTTCTCAGGGCTCTCGAACGTTTTTTCAGCAGTGAAAACGTCCGCCCCTCACAGGAGGAACTGGCGGCGGCAAACTTTTACGAGGACCTGGTCACGGTGAGGGACACAATCATGAGGCTTCTGGGAATCCTGGAGGTCATCATTCCCGACAGCAGGAAGAACGCTTACTGGTTCCAGAAGTTTGCCGAGACGAAACTTCTCACTGCGGCCAGGAGGGATGCGTTCCGGGAAGACCTTTACAGGCAGGACACCCCCGAAAAGGGGCTCTACCTTCTCTATGATACATGCATAAACCTGAAGGGGATTGTGTCGGACCTTCTGCAGTCGGGAAGCATTTCCTATCTCAGCTTTATGAACATCGGCCACCTGATCGGCAAGGAGATCAGGGAAAACAGGTTCTTCAATCCTTTCAGAAAAGGGCTGGACCCCGAATATGACTTCATCACCAGTGCCGAGATATCGGAAATAGTGAAAGCGGTCAGACCAAAAGATCTCAAGAAGGAAGTTTCTCTCATTTACATATACCTGTTCAGGTTCCTGCGGTTCATAAGCTTTATAGATATCGCGGCCCAGCGTGAGGTGGCGCTGAACTCTTCGCTGATGATCCTGTTTCTCCTGAGGTCCGAGATAAACATATTTCTCGGTTTCCTCGAAAAGACGGTCAAGGCAGCAACAGACCCGGCCTTTGCCGTACTGGTGAGGTCGGTCACCTACCAGTTCGCGATAGAGAGCAGGCGGGTATTTTCCCAGGAACTGCGCAATATCTACGAGTTGCGGTCTTCGCCTCACTTCAGGGGAAAGATAGAAAACAGCCACGGGATACTGAAGAATTTGACGGAGCAGGCGATCGTACAGTTGACGCAGTTTTTCGACCCCGGGGTGAGGGGAGAGACGATCTTCCCCAGTTTTGTCACGAAGTTGCAGCAGTCCATGAGGCTGCGCGAAGACCTGTTCGTTCTCCACGAATTCGTCTCGATGATCGAAAGCTCGGCGGGGAACATCAGCCAGAGGACCATGGCTTTTGAATCGCTCAGGGATTATATGGTATATTTTGAAGGCTTTACTTTCAGGCTGCTGAGATACGATGACTACGAAGCCTTTGCTTCGTTCTTTCAGGAAATCGGCTCCCTGCCGGAGGACGTGGCCGGGGGGCCCGGTTTCTACAGGGTGCTTGAGAGGGTCAGCCAGTTCAAGGTCTTGCTGGGGCTGATGCTGAGGAATATTGAAAACAGGGCCGACCTCAGCGGCAAGTCCTTCGATAACGAAAGGATAGAGTCGATGATAAGGCAGTACCTCAGAATCGGCGGAAAGTAGGGACCGGGGCTGCATTCTCATTTTATTCTGATAAAGGGGGAAAGATGGGCGAAATAGTCGATGTACTGGCGCGGGAGATACTGGATTCGCGGGGCAATCCTACCGTGGAGGTTGAAGTCTATCTTGAGAGCGGTGTCGTGGGAAGGGCGGCGGTCCCTTCGGGGGCATCCACGGGGCAGCGAGAGGCACTCGAACTGAGAGACGGGGGAAAGAGGTTTCACGGCAAGGGTGTCCAGAAGGCGGTCAGGAACATCATGGGGACGATAGCGCCAAAGGTCCGGGGGGTCGGTTGCGACGAGCAGACATACATAGACGGCCTCATGTGTGAACTTGACGGCACGGAAAACAAGAAGCGGCTGGGCGCCAACGCAATACTCGGGGTTTCGATGGCGGTCTGCAGGGCGGCGGCGATGGAGAGGGGGCTTCCTCTTTACCGCTATATCGGCGGCGTCAACGCAAAGGTGCTCCCGGTGCCGATGATGAACATCCTGAACGGCGGCGCCCATGCGGACAACAACCTGGACATCCAGGAGTTCATGATCATGCCGGCGGGGTTCGCCGATTTTTCGTCGGCCCTTCGGGCCGGCTCTGAGATATTCCATACATTGAAGAAGATATTGAAAGGCAGCAGGCTCAGCACATCCGTCGGCGATGAGGGCGGTTTCGCCCCCAGTCTTTCGAGCAACGAAGACGCAATAGCGCTTATCATGAAGGCTGTCGAGGAATCTGGCTATGTTCCGGGCAAGGATGTCTATATAGCACTTGACTCCGCGGCCTCGGAATTTTTCGAGAAAGGCTCATACAGGTTCGAGGGGAAGAAGGCCCGCTCCCGCGATCTCATTGATTATTACGGCGGCATAATTTCGCGTTATCCGGTCCTCTCCATAGAGGACGGACTGGCCGAGAACGACTGGGCCGGCTGGGAGGAGATGACCTCGTCCCTGGGGAAAAAGGTCCAGCTTGTCGGGGACGATATATTTGTCACGAACACGAAGATCCTGAGGAAAGGCATCAGGAGGAAAGTGGCGAACTCGATACTGATAAAACTTAACCAGATAGGGACCCTTACGGAGACCCTCGACGCGATAGAAATGGCGAAGACCGCCGGTTACACCGCGGTAATATCCCACCGTTCGGGAGAGACGGAAGATACGACGATCGCCGACCTCGCCGTGGCCTGCAACACCGGGTTCATCAAGACGGGGTCCCTGGCCAGGAGCGAGAGGGTGGCCAAGTACAACCGTCTCCTTGCGATAGAAGCCGAACTGGCGGGGTCAGCCATTTACAAAGGAAGGGAAGTTCTTTATAATCTGAAATGATGGGAGACAATGATCGCTAACAACCCTCTGCGGGACCAGGTAAGATCGGAACTGAAGAAGAGGAGGCTGGTGTTCGCAACCTTTTTCATACTCTGTTTCATCTACCTGACGGCAAGCATCATTTTCGGAGACATGGGCCTCGTCAGATACGTCGAACTCAACGGTACCAGGGACAGGATGGAAAGACAGGTGGACGACATCGTCAAGCAGAACGAGAAACTGAGGACCCAGATAAAATTGCTTAAAAACGATCCTTTCTACAGAGAGAAACTCGCAAGGGAAGAATACGGTCTGGCGAAGCCCGACGAATATATCTTCCAGTATGACAGATAAGCCCCTCCACGTCGCATTCCTGTGGCACATGCACCAGCCCTTTTACAAAGACCCGATGACGGGTCGTTACCGCCTCCCGTGGGTGAGACTGCATGGTACCAAGGATTATCTGGACATGGTGGAGATACTGGACGAGTTTCCCGCCATAAAGCAGAACTTCAACCTAGTTCCTTCCCTGCTGGAACAGCTGACCGATTACTGCGAGAACGGCGCCACGGACGTCTATCTCGAAACGAGCAGGAAGCCGGCATCCGAACTCGACGCGGAGGAGAGACGTTTCATGCTGGAGAACTTCTTCCTCGCCCACTGGGACAATATGATCGGCCCCTTCCCGAGGTATCAGGAACTCCTCGCGAAGAGGGGAACCCGCCGAGGAAGACAAGGGTATACTGCTCGAAAAGCAGATGGAGATACTGGGAAGGATAATCGCAGCATACCGGCAGAAGGCGGCCGCCGGCCGCATCGAGCTTTCTTTTTCACCTTTCTATCACCCGATATTGCCGCTTCTGTGCGATACGGACATCGCCAGGGTCTCGATGCCGGGGGTGAAACTGCCGGGCCGGAGGTTCCGGCATCCCGGTGACGCCTCAAAGCAGGTGAGAACGGGTATGCAGTATTTTGAAAAGACATTCGGCTTCAGGCCGGAGGGGATGTGGCCTTCCGAGGGCTCCGTGAGCGAGGAGGTGCTAAGGATCGTCTCTCAGGAGGGGATAAAGTGGGTTGCGACCGACGAGGGCGTTCTTTCCGGTTCCCTGGGGAAGACCTTGAGAGACGCCTCCGGCAGGGTGACGGAACCTCGCCTGCTCTACAGACCCTATACTTTCAGTGACGTCTCGATCATCTTCAGGGACCGGGTCCTCTCCGACCAGATAGGTTTTGTATATTCGGGGTGGGACGCCGGGAAGGCCGCCGAAGATCTGATCGGCAGGCTGCTCGGCATAAGAGATGCGCTGCCGGGAGGTGGTCCCTCCCTGGTCCCGATTATCCTTGACGGCGAAAACGCCTGGGAGTATTACAGAAACGATGGACGTGACTTTCTTCTCCGCCTGTACGAAGGTCTTTCCCGCGATGACAGGCTGAAGACGGTGACGATCTCCGAGTTTGTCAATGAGAACGGGAAAGGGGAAAGGCTGGGCGGTCTCTTCCCGGCCTCATGGATAAACGCCGACTTCGGGATCTGGATCGGCCATGAGGAGGACAACACGGCGTGGGAATATCTCGGCCACGTGAGAGACATGCTCGAGGATTTCGAGAGACGGAACCCGGGGGCGCCGACTGAAAAGGCATGGAAGGCGATCAGTGTCGCCGAGGGCAGCGACTGGAACTGGTGGTATGGCGACGACCACATATCGGAGACGCAGGAGGACTTCGACGAACTGTTCAGACGGAACCTGATGATGGTTTTCGAGGAGATGAAGGCTGAAGTCCCGGAATGGCTCTCCGTGCCTGTCCTGAAGCGGGAAAGGGGAGTATCTCCGACCCTGGTCATCAGGGGTTTTATCTACCCTACAATAGACGGCCTGGTGACCAGCTACTATGAGTGGTACCAGGGTGCCCTTCAACAGGGATTATCTATTCCTGCGAATCGATCCGAAGGTCCCCTTCGATGAGTTCGGAGAAGATGCGGAGTTCTCCATATTCATTTCTCAGCCGGCCGAAACCAGAATAAACTGTCCGGTCAAAGGAGAGCATATAAAGGGCGTGTTATACGGGAGGGTTGGAGATGACTGGAAGGAAACCGGAGAGGTCGCTGATGCGTCCGTCAGGGACATATTTGAAATAGGCGTTCCCTTCCGCTCTCTGGGGGCAGCGGAAAAGGATGAGGTGCATCTTTTTGTGAGTCTGACCCGGAAAGGGGAGGAGATCGAGCGCTGCCCGTGGCGGGGATATATCAAGGTGATCGTGCCGACCGAAAACTTCGAGGCAATGATGTGGTACTGAAGGAATGGAAGAACTGCAAAGAATCCACGTGAAGAGGACCAAGAGGCTTTTCGCCGGCCATCTCTGGATATTTTCCAATGAACTGCTTGAGAGTCCCGGTGGGTATGCGGCCGGCTCGCTTGTCGGCGTATATGATATGAAAGACCACTTCCTCGGGACGGGCTATATCAACCCAAAAAGCCTTATTGCCGTGAGGCTCCTGACGAGGGAAGATGTTGAGGTCAACAGGGATTTTTTCATGAAGCGCATCACCGCGGCACTCGAGATGCGGGAGAGACTGTCGGCCGCGAACGACTCGGGCCGGCTGGTCTTCAGCGAAGGGGACTATCTTCCCGGCCTTGTTGCCGACAGGTACGGGAACTGCCTCGTCCTTCAGTTCCTGACTGCGGGGATGGAGGGTTTTAAGGATGAGATTATATCCATATTCGAGGAAGTTCTCAACGTGGAAGTGATAATAATAAGGAACGACAGCAGGTCGCGGACCCTGGAAGGTCTGCCGCTTTACAAGGAGATAGCGAAAGGACTCCCCGTCCCCCTGCCGGTAATGAGTGAGGACGGCATACTGTTCGAAGTTGACGCCTATGAGGGGCAGAAGACGGGGTTTTTCCTGGACCAGAGAGAAAACAGGTCTGCCTTCGCGCATCTCATAAAGGGGGGAAAGGGGCTTGACCTCTTTTGTTATACAGGGGGCTGGTCACTGAGGCTCGCGGCTGCCGGGGCCGTGGTTACGGGCGTCGACGAATCGGAGAGGGCGGTCAGACAGGCAGGGAGGAACGCGGAACTGAACGGTCTGTGGGACAGGGCGTCCTTTGTCAGGGAAGACGTCTTCTCTTTCCTCAGAGATGAGCTTGCGGAAGGGGCGGGCCGCTACGATTTCATCGTCCTTGATCCCCCCGCCTTTGTGAAGAGTTCCTCAAAGGTCAAAGAGGCGGTAAAGGCTTACCGGCGGCTTAACGAGCTCTGCATGAGACTGCTGCGGCCGGCTGGCCTGCTGGCCACCTCCTCCTGTTCCTATCATCTCGGGAGGGAGATGTTCCTGGATATGCTGCGGGCCGCCGGGAAGGAAGCGGAAAGGAGCTTACGGATGATCGCCCTGCGCTCGCAGGGCGCCGACCACCCTGTGCTGTTGTCAATGCCCGAGACCGAATACCTCAAATGTGCCTTCCTCGTCGTGGACAGGTAACCCTTAAGGTAGCCCGGAAATCACAAATGCCTGTTGCAGGCCAATGTGACGAGCCCGTAGTCGCTGCTTCGCTGTCTTTGGTCTTTCAGTTTGCCAGAGGGATACCGTTGTGTTAACTTATTCTCATGCGAAGAAGGGCAAAAATAATCTGCACCATCGGTCCAGCCTCGATTGACAGGAAAACAGTCGGCGGGCTTATAACGAGGGGTATGAATGTCGCCCGTCTGAATTTCTCCCACGGCACCCATGCCTTCCACAGGGGTGCCATAAGAACGATACGGGAAGAGGCGGGCAGGCTCAAAAAAACAGTGGCCATAATGACGGACCTGCAGGGTATCAAGATCCGCGTCGGCGCCCTGAAGGGCTCCCAGGTGGAGCTCAGGAAGGGGCAGAGGGTAATAATAAGGCGCGGCGGGGGCCCGGGCGACGAAAACACTATTTATATAAAGTATTCCCATTTAATAGACGCCTCCGAGAAAGGTCATCGCATATTGCTGAGCGACGGCCTTATAGAACTGCAGATTACGGAAAAGGGGACGGATTACCTCGGGGCGACTGTTAAGACCGGGGGCATTCTAAAGGAGAAAAAAGGGGTGAACCTGCCGGGGCTCAAGCCTGTCGATGTGTCCTTCACCAGGAAAGACGAGGCTGATTTGCGACTCGGCCTCAGGATGGGAGTGGATTATGTGGCGCTCTCCTTTGTGCGCACCAAGGATGACGTGCTCGCCCTGAGGGATTTTCTAAAAAGAGAAAATGCGGAAGGCCTGCCCGTCATAGCCAAGATAGAGACTCCCCAGGCGATGAGAAACCTTGACGAAATACTGCCCCTTGTAGAGGGCATCATGGTGGCAAGGGGGGATCTGGGGGTGGAGATACCGCCCGAGAATGTGCCTATAGCACAAAAATCCCTTATAGAAAAGGCCAACAGGGCCGGGAAACTCGTTATCGTCGCCACCGAGATGCTGGAGTCCATGACGCAGCGCCCTCGCCCGACAAGGGCGGAGGCCACGGATGTCTCCAATGCCATACTGGACGGGGCGGACGCCCTGATGCTTTCCCAGGAGACATCGGTCGGGAAATACCCGATAGAGGCGGTGGACATGATGGGTAGGATTATCGAGGAGACAGAGTCCTCCCTCCCGATCCACAGCCGCTACCTGCAGAGGGGGACATTTTCAGAAGCCGTGGCGCTCGCCGCGACGGATGCGGCGCAGAGCGTGAAGGCCAGGTACATCATCGCCTTCACTCAATCGGGCTCCACCGCAAAGCTGATCTCCATGCTGCGCCCCGAGGTGGAGATAATCGCCTTCAGCCCCTCCAGGCATGTGATGCGCCGAATGGCACTCTACTGGGGGGTATCGGCGCGAAGGATAAGAAAGCTCAAAAGCATGGACGGGCAGTTCAGGGAAGTGGAAAAAGAGCTGTTGACAGAAAAACTTGCCAAAAAGGGGGATATAATCGTCATTACCGCCGGCGTCCCGAATATGGAAGGAACAACCCGCCTGATGAAGCTGCACGTGATAGGGAAAGAATAAAGCCTAACATTACAAAGCAGCACGGAAGGGACATCGAAAAAGTCTTGTAATGACGACATGATCTATCCATCTTCCACATAAATGAGGACCCAGCGTTCAGTGACTTCCGGAAAATGGCCGGCAGACCCCTCTCCCCTTTACTTCCCCCTGGAAGGGGGAAAGAGGGGAGGTGTCGCTACAAGACATTCTTCGCTGCCCCTTCCCCGCTTTTCAAAGAATCTTGTGCAACGATAGGGTAAACCTGGCGTCGCATAATCTATAGGACGGGCATGTAGAAAAAGCTTTGTGTGGCGGCGGGATAAACCTTATTTGGGCTCGTGGCGCGACGCATGTTTTCTTTGATATGCTTGAGCAAGGTTCTTGAGGGCGTCGGCATAACCGGGATTGAGTCTCAGGGCGGTTTGATACTGCCGGATTGCCTGGTCAATCTGTCCCTTGACGTAAAGGGCGGCCCCGAGGTTATTATGGGCTTCGGCATGGTCGGGATTCAACCTCAAGGCGATCCTGTACTCTTCGATCGCTTCATCCGTTTGTCCTCCGGAGTAAAGGGCGGCGCCAAGGTTGTTGTGGGCATCGGCATAATCAGGGTTGAGCTTCAGGGCGATTCGGTACTGTTCGATCGCCTTGTCCCTCCATCCTTTTCGAAGAAAAGCCACTCCAAGATTGTTGTGTGCGCCGGCATGGCCGGGATTCAGTTCGATAGCGGCCTGATACTGCTCGATGGCCCTGTCCGTCAATCCTTTCCTGAAGAAGGCAAGGCCCAGATTGTAGTGGGCGTCAATTTGATCGGGGTCTGACTTCAGGGCGGCCTGATACTGCTCAATGGCTCTGTCTATCCATCCCTTCCTGAAGAAGGCAAGGCCCAGATTATTGTGGGCATCTGCATAGCGCGGATTGAAGGAGAGGGCGGCCTGAAATTGAGCTATTGCCTTGTCCGTCCACCCCTTGTTAAGTAACGCGAACCCCAGATTCTGGTGGGGAAGGGCCCCGTCGGGTGACTTTTTCACCATGTCCGAGTAAAGCGTGTAGTTGTCCTTCCAGATGGTGTTTCTCTGCACGGTTCCCACGGAATAGATGCCCGCAATCGTTATACACAGTGCAGCGATGCCCTTGGCTGCAGCGGCTTTCCTCATTATTGCCCTGTGGAGAAGGGAAGCCACGAGAAGCGCGAACCCGAAAGAGGGGAGGTAGAGATACCTCTCGGCAAACGTGTTTACTCCGAGTACGGGGATATAGAACGCCGGAAGAAGCGGGACGGCGATCAGCATCAGGCTGAAAAAGACCATCCTGCTCCTTCTGAAAGACATAGCTGCAGCGACTGCGGAGGCGAGGGTGATGATGAGGGAGAGACGACCCTTCGGACCGATGAGAGCGGAAAGAGGGTGCAGTACATGGTAGGCGTTGAGGTTTACGGGAAGAAGGAGTCTATCGAGGTATTGCGCGAAAAGGGGGAATATATTGATGAAA
>JARRRD010000073.1:18251-24192 GCA_037381085.1 Candidatus Sulfobium sp. | reverse complement strand
TTTACAGGAGGGGACTTCATTTTCTTGCCGACGAGTTCGGCAAACCGCCCGGCCATCACCTCGGGAAAAATCGTCACATATGCGGAATTGGACCTCCGGTCAAGTCCGGATGCCGCAATTGCGTCCTCCATCTCCTCCATCCTGGTGCGCAGCAGGTGCCTGAGTTTTCCGGCCTCTCGCGAGAAGTCTTCGAACCGCGGCTTCTTCCCGGTGGCGGCCAGGGTCGAGTAGACTGTTTTGACCTCTTCCAGAAGGACGGCCGAAGGGTCCCAGAGGTAAGACGCATCCTTCTTCCTTCCCGCAAGGACAAGCGAGATAATCTCATCGAAGAGACCGGCCTCGCCCGTCCCCTCTCTTACCGACCGCAGGAAGAGGTCGAAAGAATATGCCATCAGTGAGTCGCTCCGCATGAGTATGTCGAATTCCGGATTGTATCCGAAGTCGAGGGCGGACGCCTTGAACACCGTCGTCATGAAGCTGTCTATGGTCCTGACCTGAAAATCCGAGTAATTGTCCAATATCTCTTCTATCAGAAAACCCGCCTTTTCGATCATTCTTTCCTTGTCCAGCGAAACGATGCGGGCGAGTTCCTCCACCCTTTGGGCATCGCCGAAAAAGACCGACTTGAGCCAGTCAAGGGTCCTGGCCTTCATCTCCTTCGCGGCATTGTTAGAAAATGTGACGGCAAGGATATTCCTGAGACCGTTCCCCGGGACGTTATCGGACAGGATGAACTGGACGAACCTCTTGGTCAGGGTATGCGTCTTGCCCGAACCGGCCGACGCCTTCAGTACGGCGAAATGGGGGAAGTGTATGAGGGTGTCTTTCTCCAGGATATCGGACATTCCATATTATTATATTGGAAAACAGACCCCGGCGTTATAAAAAGACTCCGGTCGCGGTCACGTCAAAGTCGTGTGCAATTTGTCATTCCCGCAAGCGAAGCGCGTCGGGAATCCTTCCGAAAAGACCCTGAAGGATTCCGGACAAGCCGGAATGGCAGAAAAAAGTGACTTATGGAGAATTCTCTTTGATGGCAAGTTGTTTCGTAGAACAACGACATGACCCTGCTCAGGTGCCGGGTCCGTCATTCCCGGGGTAGTGATCGGGAAGACAGGTCACCAGACAATCAAACATTCCTGCCAAATAGCCGCGCTCTCTTCTTTCCTGTTTCGAACCCTCCCCTGCTTTGATATAATTTTCTTGATAGTTCGGCATGTGATAATTTCATTTAAGGAGACTGATGTGAAAAAAAGCCTGTTTCTGCTTCTTGTTTCTCTGTTGGTGTTTTCCGGATGCGCCGTGTCTCTCCTGCCCAGGACGAAACCCCTTGAGGAAACCTTACTGGAGGGCAAGGGAAAACAGAAGATCCTCCTCGTAGACCTGGACGGGGTTATTTCCTTCAAGGAGAAGGCCGGTTACATGGGGTTGAAGAAGAGGCCGTCCATGGTCGCTTTCTTCAGGGAGACCCTGCTCAAGGCCGCGGCTGACCGGGACGTCGCAGGCGTGATCGTGAGGATCAACTCGCCGGGAGGGAGCGTCGCCGCCAGCGACACGATCTATCATGAGATTATGAGCTTCAGGGAGAAGAAGAAGGTGCCGGTTTATGCCCAGATCATGGGACTCGGCACCTCCGGGGCCTACTACGTGGCCTCGGCGGCAGACCGCATCGCCGCAAGCCCCTCCGCGATCACGGGCAGCATAGGCGTCATCGCCATGAAGATAAACGTCGAGCAGCTTCTTTCGAAGATCGGGGTCTCGGAGGAGACCTATAAATCGGGACCGAAAAAGGATTTCTGGTCTCCCTTTCGCCCGAGCACGGATGATGAGAAAAAGATGCTTCAGCAGATAATCGATAATCTATACGACCGCTTCCTCGATGTAGTCGATAAGAGCAGGCAGAAAGTCCTCACCGGAGAGGAAGTAAGGACCCTGGCAGACGGAAGGATACTTACGGCGGATGACGCCCTTAAGGCAAAATTGATCGATCAGGTATCTTACCTGGATGAAACGATAGACACCATGAAGAAGGCCCTCCACGTCGGGAACGCAAGAGTGATAACCTATATACGCCCAAGCACATTCAAATCCAACATATATTCGGAATATCCCGGGATGCCCATGACCGGCCCGCAGGTGATAAACCTTCTTTCGATAGACGCAGACGAACTGCCTTTTTCCCCTGGCGTCCGGTTCATGTATCTCTGGAACCCATAGCGGTGAGTACGGTATTATTAACCGGACTCCAGGCAGTCATTTACAACTCAGATCCCGAGCGCCTTCTTCAGCCTCTTTCTCCTCTTTTCTATAGCCCTCTGGCCGTGCTCCAGCGTCGCTACGACTTCTTTCCAGGTCCTGCCCGACAAGTCCGTTCCCTGTTCAACAATATCCGAAGCCTTTTCCTTGAGATCGCGCGCAAAACCGTTGACGTCCTCAATAGTCTCCTCGATCAAGTCAACCGCTTCATCGCTTATGCGACGCGCGGTCCTTGAAACATCCCTCCTGGTTTCTCTGCCCGACTTGGGCGCGTAAAGCAGGGCTATAACGGCGCCTGCGACTCCGCCCAGCAAAAAAGCACCGCCGATAATCTTGCCGTTGTCTTCCATAATGACAGCCTCCTCGATTTAAGCCTATCATATGACCGAAAAATGTCAAGATTGTGCGGGACCGCCCTCCGCCGCCCCCATGGCTCGTCCGGAGATTGAGGTGTTATAATAAAACATGACTCCTGTAAGTGAAAAAAAGTCCTATATCAATCCCGATGCCTTTGATTATCTTGAAATGCCGGCCTTTGTCGTGGATGGAAACCTCGCCATCCTTTCCTGCAACCTTGCCGCCGAGAAGGCCTTCGACTATAAGGCCGGTGAAATCATGGGCCGCAGTCTTTCCGACCTTGTAATACTGGTGAACGGTCATCCCGATGAGAAAGCGGCCGGGGTTCATCACGAGTCCGCCTGCAGGAAGAAAAACGGGGAACTTTTTGCCGCCAGGGTCACCCTTATCCCATACCCGGACGGGCGCAGGCTGGTAGTAGCACAGGACATCTCGGACAGGAAAAAGCTGCAGCAGCGGGCCGCCCAGAGAACCAAGGAACTTTCGGTAATAAACAACTTCGCCGCAGTTCTTACAAGCCACACGGATACGGAGACGATCCTTCAGAAGACGATTGATATGCTCCTCCCCCTGATGGAGGCTGACGCGGGGTGGATCTACCTCTTCGACGACGAAACGGGCGAAATACACCTGAAGGCCCGCAAGGGCCTCTCTACGGAATTCGCCGACGAGGTCAGGAGCCTGAAGCCGGGCGAGTGCTTTAACGGGAAGGTCTTCGCGTCCGGAAGGCCCCTGCTGGTGAAGAAGATATCCGATGATCCGAGGATAACCCACAGGCTGGAGGGACTGGAAAGCATGACGGGGGTCCCGATATCCTCCCGCGGCGTGATACGTGGTGTTCTCGGGGTAGCAAGCAGGCGGGGCTCCTACTTCACATCTCTGGACGCGCAGCTTCTGTCCACCATGGGCAGCCTCCTCGGTGTCGCGATAGAGAATACCGGCCTGATCGCCCAGCTGCAGAACAAGGTGAGCCATATAGAGCTTATAAATGAACTGAGCGGCATCATCAATTCGAGCCTGAGCATAGGGACGCTCTTCAGGATCATGGTGTCCGAGATAAGGAAACTGATAGACTACAGCAGGGCAAGCCTCCTCCTTTACAATGAAAAAAAGAACAACCTCCTCATCTTCGCACTGGACACTTCAATGCCGACGGTGATGAAAAAGGGAGTGAAATCCCCCATCGAGGGCACCAGTGCGGGATGGGTCATAACCCACAACAGGCCCTGGATTAATTATGACCTTGCCGATGCACCTTTCCCCCTGGACAAGAAGCTCTTTGACGAAGGCATAAGGTCAACAATCAGCATACCCCTTTATCACGACAAGATCCTCGGCGTATTCAATCTCGACAGCGCGGAACCCGACAAATACTCTGAAAAGGACCTTCATATACTTTTGCCGGCCGCAAAACACATATCCGTCGCCCTGGAAAACGCCCTGCTCTTTGAAGAGATATCAAGGGAAAAGAAAGAGTGGGAAAAGACGTTCGATGCCATTACCGACATGGTCTGGATAGAAGACGGCTGGCAGCGCGTCATCCGCGCCAACCGTACCGTGCTGCAGAAGACAGGCCTGTCCGCAATGGAAGCATCGGGAAAACGCTGCGGCTGGATACTGGAAAAGATCGGAATAAGCGGGACGGGGTGCATCTGTAAAGACACCCTGGCGACCCACCAGCCGTCCTTCGCACAGATCAAGACGACGGGAGGAAACATCTTCGACTTCTGGACGTATCCGCTCATCGACGAAGATGGCCGTCTCTACGCGATCGTCCACTACGCCAAGGACGTAACCTCCCAGAAAAGGCTCGAACAACAGCTTATACGGTCAGACAGACTGGCCTCTCTGGGCACTCTTGTGGCGGGAATCGCCCACGAAATAAACAATCCGCTGGGCATCATTGCGGGATACTCCGAGGCACTCATCGACAGGGCGAAAGACACGCGGCTTCTCCAGGTTGCGGAGTTCGAGGATTTTCCGGAATACCTGACGACCATCCATAACGAGATCTTCCGCTGCAAGGGGATACTGAGAAGTCTTCTGGACTTCGCCAGGCCCTCCGCCTGGACCTTCAGGGAAATCGACATCAATGAACTCATCAAGGAGGTAATCCTGCTGGTCAACCATAAAGCCAAACGTCTCAACCACAACATTGAACTCAGGCTGAACAGGGACCTCCCGACTATATGCGCCGACCCCGGCAGCCTGAGACAGCTCTTCATGAACATCATAATAAATTCCATCTATTTCACCCCTGAAAGGGGGAGCATCGTCATCAGCACGGAAATGGATGACGGTTCTGATGGAGAGAAAACCGCCGGAGATCCCGGCCGGATAAAAGTGTCTGTGGCGGATACTGGTTCCGGCATTCCGGCGGACATCCTGGACAAGGTATTCAATCCCTTTTTTACGACCAAACCGGTGGGCGAAGGCACCGGCCTTGGGCTCGCGATATGTCACAAGATCGTCGAGGAGCACGGCGGCAGTATCGATGTGGAGAGTGGGGAAGACAACGGCACAACCTTCATCATAAGGCTACCGACCCATGCAAGAGACCGTAAAGATACTTGTAGTCGATGATGAAGAACCTCTCCGGAGGCTCCTCAGAAAGGAGCTTGCAAGGAAAGGCTTTTCCGTGGAAACGGCGCCTGACGGAGAGTCCGCTCTCTCCCTCCTGAAAGAAGCCACTTTCGACGTCATTCTTCTGGACATTGTAATGCCGGGGATCGACGGGATTTCTCTCATGAAGAAAATGAAGACCGACCCTTCGTCGCCCGTTATCATCGTCCTGACCGGCAAGGCCACGGTTGAAACGGCCGTGGAGGCGATGAAGAACGGGGCCTATGATTATCTCAGCAAACCCTACAAGCTCGATGAACTGGCGATCGTCATCAACAGGGCATACGAATTCGGCAAGCTCAGCATAAAAAGCCGGCTGCTCGAGCAGGAGCTTGTGAGGAAGGAATCCCCTTACAGCTTCATCCATAAAAGCGGGCAGTTACAGAATATTCTCGCCCTCATCCGGAAGGTCGCCCCTACTGACTCCCCGGTATTCATCCAGGGGGAAAGTGGGACGGGCAAGGAACTGATCGCAAATACCATATGGCATTACAGCAGGCGCAACGGCTTGCCCCTGGTGGCGCTGAACTGCGCCACTCTCTCGGAAAACCTCATAGAGTCGGAGATCTTCGGCCATGAAAAAGGCGCCTTCACCAGCGCCTACCAGACAAAACACGGGATAGTGGAAGTGGCTGACAAAGGTACGCTCTTCCTCGACGAGATAGGCGAGATGCCGCTGGGGCTTCAGGCCAAGCTGCTGAGATTT
>JARRRD010000073.1:6966-18195 GCA_037381085.1 Candidatus Sulfobium sp. | reverse complement strand
GCAACAAACAAGAACCTGCTCGATCTCGTGCAGGAAGGGACTTTCAGAGAAGACCTCTACTACAGGCTGAATGTCATAAACATCACTATCCCGCCCTTGAGGGAACGCAGCGAAGATGTACCGGAACTCGCCCGTTATTTCCTTGAGAAATACGGCAGAAAACTGTCCAAACCGGTAAAGGGTTATACGTCCCGGGCGATGGAAAGACTTGACGGCTATAACTGGCCGGGAAACGTCCGCGAGCTGGAAAATGTGGTCGAGAGGGCTGTGATACTTTGTGACGGCGAGAAGATAGGGCCGGAAGACCTCTCAATACCGGTTGACTTTTCGGGGAAAGGGAAGAATGCTCAGCCCTCGCTTGAGGAATGGGAAAAGGAGTACATTCTCAGGGTACTCAACGAAGCCGGGGGTAACCAGTCGAAGGCAAGCCAGATACTGGGGATTGACAGAAAAACGCTTTACCTGAAGCTGAAGAGATACGGCATAAACTCATCCTGAAGACCATCATCGACCTGTATCCATATATTGCACTGTTTATAAATTCATTGACAATACAGTCGGCAGGCCTTTATAATATTGTCTGGACTTGAAAAGACCGTATTGATTTAGTTCGTAACGACTACAGCCTCCGCAGCTGGCAATGATACGGTGACAGGGGGACCAATCTCGGTGCAGTGAATTCGAAAATTGTGAGCTTTTTTTGAACCGTTTAATGATATAATAACAAAGGAGAGGAAAATGTCAGAAACAACACAGAAGAAGATGGCGATTATCGCAAGCAAGGGAACGCTTGACATGGCATATCCGCCCCTGATTCTCGCCTCGACGGCGGCTGCGATGGACGTGGAGGTGCAGATATTCTTCACTCTTTACGGTGTGGATATAGTCAACAAAAAGAAATACGGCAAACTTAAGGTTGCTCCTATTGCAAACCCGGCTATGCCTTCGCCGGTACCCTTTCCCAATATCCTGGGTATGCTGCCCGGGATGACCTCTATGGCGACGGTCATGATGAAGGGCATGATAAAGAAGATTAACTGGCCTTCCGTCCCCCAGCTTGTGGACGCCTGCAGGGAGATGGACGTCAAACTTATCGTCTGTACGCCGACACTGGAGATGACAGGGGTAACGAAGGACGATCTTGTCGACGGTGCGGTCGTGGCAGGCGCTGCCGAATTCCTGGATTTTGCGCTTGATGCCAACATAAGTTTGTTTATATAATATTTATCTACCCTATGCGGGCATTCTACCCTCCAGCTCGCATAGGTTTCCTGAGGGTTTATCCCCGATCCCCAGCCCTCAGGATAAGGGCCCTCGCCAGAGGGCCTATTTTTTTGTCTCGTCCGATCAAGCCATATTCGATAAATGAAATGTTTGTCACGCCGTGCTACGCCTGAAGTTTATGAATAATGTGGGGTAGGCATTGCAACGCAGATCCTTACCGTTACAATTGCGTCGCTGGCGAACAAGGGGTTATGGTGGGCGATACTGGTTTCGAACCAGTGGCCTCTGCCGTGTGAAGGCAGCGCTCTCCCGCTGAGCTAATCGCCCGTTTTTTCCCTTCCTACGCTAAAGTAATTGAACCCGAGCTTTTTCATTTTTTCAGACTCGTAGATATTTCTCAAGTCGAAAAAGTACGGCGTCTTCATGGACTTCCTGATCCTCGCCATCTCCAGGTTCCTGAATTCATTCCACTCTGTAACTATAACAACCGCATCGGCGCCCTTCACACAGTCGTAGGCGTCGACCGCGTATTGCACCTTCTTATCAAGCAGCTTCTTCGCATCGGCAACGGCCACCGGATCAAACGCCTTTACCGCTGCTCCTTCTTTCAACAGCGTCTCTCTCCTGATCTTCTCTATCATCAGTCGTTTCTGTTCTTCGTTGGCTCCCACCGCTGCCCTTACAATACCGAGTTCCACCCCGCTACCGTCGGCAATCGCAAGCAGGGCGCGGGTGTCCTTCGGGAAGCACGATCCTCCATAACCCGGGCCGCTATGAAGAAATTTCGGGCCTATTCTCCTGTCCAGACCCATGCCTTTTGCAACCATCTGAACGTCGGCCCCCACCTTCTCGCACAGTTTCGACATCTCATTTATAAAAGATATCTTGACCGCCAGAAAGGAATTGGAAGCATACTTGATGAGTTCGGCCGTCTCGATGTTAGTAGTTACTATCGGGGTCTCTATGAGATAAAGAGGACTGTAAAGATCTTTCATGATGGCCGTCGCCTGTTGGCTTCCAGTTCCGATAACCACCCTGTTGGGCCTCATGAAATCTTCGATTGCCGCCCCCTCCCTCAGGAACTCCGGATTGGAGACGATGTCGAAATCCACTTTCTCCTTCAACTTCCTCGAAATAATCTTTCTTACCCTCGAGCATGTTCCGATCGGCACCGTGCTCTTCATCACAATGACCTTATACCCGCTAATGTTCCGGGCTATTTCGTCGACCACCTCGTCTATATGCCTCATATCTGCAGACCCGTCACCGCGGGGGGGCGTTCCCACTGCAATAAATATCACGAGAGAGGAATCGACGGCGTCGCGGACCCTGGTCGAAAATTTGAGGTTGCCGTTCTTTATATTTCTCTTGACAAGGTCCTCGAGCCCGGGCTCGTAAAACTGTATCTGGCCCGTCCTCAGCGCACGCACTTTTCCGGCATCCTTGTCAACGCAGGTCACAAAGATCCCGAATTCCGCGAAGCACGCCCCGGTAACCAGCCCGACGTATCCGGTGCCTATAATCCCGATATGCATTTTTTCTCCCTCTCCGGAATTAATTTTTCGTAAAAAGCCTT
Source organism: Candidatus Sulfobium sp. (assembly GCA_037381085.1). GTDB lineage: Bacteria > Nitrospirota > Thermodesulfovibrionia > Thermodesulfovibrionales > UBA6898 > JARRRD01. Next base: position 15,395 of record JARRRD010000073.1, on the reverse strand, counting down.
TTTGTGGCCGTCATTCCCGAAGCCCGCCCCCGAAATCCTTATCGCGGATCCTTAATCGGGAATCCATTTTTTAAAGGCAGCTGTATCTACCTTGGACACCCTCCCGACGCGAGTCGCGCAGGGTCGCACCGACCTCCGCGGGTATGACGACTTTTTTACGACTCCAGACGCTAATAGGTGAAACAATTAATTATGCCAAAAAAAGAACCTGTTGTAAAATCAACCGGGCCGGCAGGTCTGCATGCCAGCAATCACGGCGAACGGCAGGACTTATTTCACAAGGCGGCTGTATACAGCTTCCGTCTCGCAGGTCATCCGTTCCCTGCTGAATTGCCGTCGCACCTTTTCCAATCCATTTGCGATGAATTTTCTTCTGGTCTCCGCGTCATCATACACCTTGAGAATCCTCTGCCGCAGCTCCCGGCTGTCGCCCGGCCTCACAAGAAATCCGTCCTCACCGTCCTCTATGATCTCCCTCAACCCGCCTCCATCAGCTCCGATGCAGGGGACACCCGATCCCATCGCCTCGATCACGGCGAGCCCAAGCCCCTCGTTAGGAGAAGGCAGAATATTGACGTCAAGCGTCCTGTAAAAAGGGGCCATATCTTTCTGAAAACCGCAAAAAGTCAGCCTGCCGGGGTCGAGTCCCTGATATTCGGCAATCCGCCTCAACTTCGCCTTGTCCTCTTCCTTCTCCGGCCCGAACAAAAGCAGGGTATAGTCCCTGTCGAATCCCGAGAGCGCCCTGAAGGCGACATCGTGTCCTTTAAGCGTGGGCCTTTCCGGGCCGAAGGTTTTTCCGTGCTGCAGGCGGGCCACCATCCCTATCGTGACAGCGCCGGGCCGTGTATAAAGCCTCTTCAGACTGTCTACTTCGGAAGGCCGGACATTTTCAAATCTCCTCATGTCCACGCCTCCGTAAACGGTAACCGCCCTGCCCGGCAGCACGCCGCTCCGGACGAGACTTTCCCTCACCACCCCGCTCACCGCTATATGCATGTCCGCCAGGAAGTTATGGGCGAGGGCCCCCAGATATGGAACCGTCCTGAGTATGCAGTGCCTCGTTGCAACAATTCTTGCCTTCAGACGCCTGAGCCTTGCGAGGCTGATCATATGCCTGATCCGGGAGTCATGGCCGTCTACGATATCCACTTGTTCATTCCGGCAGAAATGCGCAAACTCTGACAGCCAGGACGCATCTGTGCGGCCGGCAAAGTCAACGTTGTAAATCTCGAGCCCGGCCTCCGCGGCCTCACCCACGAGACAACAGTCAGGAGGGCTGCCCCAGATTATCCGGTGCCCGCGGTCCTTCAGCCCGGTGGAGACATCGAGGGCAAGCCGGTCCGCCCCGCCCTTACCGTCGCCGGAAATCAGATTCATTATCGTAAGCGGCCTATCCAGAGTATACCTTTTTCCAGAGTTCATAATACTCGCCCATGGAATATCTCATGAAGGCCTCGGCGAACAGACCGGCACCGGAGGTCACACCCCGGTATCTGTTCAATGAAATAGCAGCCTCAATCCAGTCATGCGACAAGAGCTGACTGCTATATTTGGTCAACGCCTCTTTCTTTTTTTCGACGGTGCCGGAGATGTCCACGACAAGGTTCGGTATGATAGCGGTCCAGACCTCATACGCATAAACGGTAAACGTATATCCACTCTTCTCGTAGAGTCTTGCCAGTGAATGGTTCACGGCAAGATGGTCATTGTGCCTGTCCAGAAGAGACGGCAGGTAGACTATCTCCGGTCCGTAATCCGTTATGATAGATGAAAGAGTTTCATCTATCCCCTGCCGGCCGGCCAGTGATTTCCCCTCATGGGGCAAAAAATCGAGGATCTTGAACCCGATCACCCGCGCTGCCTCCTTCGCCTCTCTAATCCGCTCCGGGGTGCAATCGGCAAAATATAGGGCAGCGACATCGTTGCCCAGTTCAACATGTCTTCCGAGGCAACCGCCGGCGCCGATAACATCATCGTCTATGTGAGGAGCCAGCACGAGCACCCTTCCGCTGTCGGGATCGGCAAGCTTGACAGGGGATGCCTTAAGAAAAGGCTCCGCCACTTCGTAGAACCTCCTGACATGTCTCCATCTTATTCGAGCTGACGGGTTCACGGTCTTTGCGCGAGTTTAACGACTCTTAAGGCAAATCTTACTGGAAAGAACCTCCCTGTCTATAATATCATAATAGATCACAATCATCCGTTGGGCGGAAAGAACTTTTTGAGAGTATCGGTCATCGTCACAACATATAACAACCCTTCTTTCCTGAAGAAAGTTCTGGACGGTTTTTCTGTCCAGACAAGAATGCCCGACGAGGTGCTCGTTGCCGATGACGGTTCAGGAGATGATACGCGGCAACTGGTTGAGAAATTTGTGAAGAAGGTCTCCTTTCCCGTAATCCACGTGTGGCAGGAAGACAACGGCTTCAGGCTCGCCAAAATCAGAAATAGAGCTATAAGAAGGTCGTCCGGAGACTACATTATAGTGATGGACGGTGATTGCGTCATCAACAGATTTTTTATTGCTGACCACGAGTACCTGGCGGAGGGGGGCTGTTTTATCCAGGGGAAGAGGGTTCTTGTGAAGAAGAGGGCCGTATCTTCTTTTGATTGCCGTCGTGCCAACTCCTTTCTGGGTCTGTCAAGTATGGCATTGACCGGCTCTTTATCAAATATCCATCATTTGATCAGGCTCCCCTTTAATTTCACAGTGAAAGACAGGAAACTCAAGGGGATAAAGGGATGCAACATGAGCTTTTTCCGGAAGGATATCGAAGCGGTGAACGGTTACAACGAGAACTTTGTGGGCTGGGGCAACGAGGATTCCGAGCTGGCCTGCAGGTTTTTCAAATATGGTCTGACAAAGAAGGTCCATCTGTTCATGGCCGTATGCTTTCACCTCTGGCACAGGACGAACAAACAGGTGAGCAACGGCAACAGGCAGCTGTTATTGGAGACGGCTGCGTCGACGGGATATTTTTGCAGGAATGGGCTTCTTAAGAAACATTAAGGCCGATAGCCTGCTATGGACCGGCTTTTGCGGTATATTCTTCTTTCTGCCGGTGATGACGCCTCCCACGGCTTACTTTGCCGTTCTTGTGGCAAGTGTGTGGATTCTTTCGGGAAGGTTCCTGAAGGACATACCCTCTTTCTGGAAGACGGACCTGGCTCTTCCGATGACAGTTTTCATCCTCCTGCCATGGATAGGCCTTCTGTATGCACCCCAACCGGGCTGGGGGTTCGGAGTGGCCTGGAAGACCCGCTACTGGATCCTGCCCGTTGCGATCATACCTGTCCTTTCTCTCCGGAAGAGGCCGGACCTTCTCCTGCAGATGTTTCTTGCCGGGCTTTCGCTTAACAGCACAATCGCCATGCTGCAGTACGCCGGCATACTCCACGAGGAAGGTTTTGCGACGGGCCTGGTAGGAGGGGCTTCGCCATGGATATCCTTTTCGCTTCTTCTGACAACAGGAATACTCATCGCGTCCTTTTATGCCGCCAGGGCGCATTCAGTCAAAGGTCGGGCGGTCTATATCGCCGCCGTTATTCAGTACTTCGTGACGATAGGCTGTGTCGGCGGCCGGAGCGGCTATCTCGCCCTGATAATCCTTTTCCCTCTCATGGCATATACCTTATTGGGGCAGAAACACATGGCGAGGATCCTCGTGGCAAGCGCCGCCGGGATAGCCATCCTTTTCGCTTTTCCCGTCGTCAGGTCCAGAGTTTCCAGGGCCGCCGAAGACATCGAGATGTACAGGCAGGGGAAAATCGATACGTCCCTGGGGCTCAGGTTTCACATGTGGGGGATCGCCTTGAAAGAGATAGAAAGCCATCCGATCATAGGTATGGGGACCGCCGGCTTCAGGGAAGCGTGGCAAAAGAATAAGGGTGACCCCTCACTCCCCTTTTACGACCATCCGCATAACACTTTCATCTATATGATGGTGAGCTTCGGCATTCCGGGGCTTTTTTCCTTCTGCTGGCTCCTCTTCGTGATGCTGAAGAAAGGATGGACGGGCCGGAATTCTCCCCTCGGGTTCGCCGTTCTTGTTTTCACGGTAGTATTCATCATCGGGAGCATGACCGATACGGAGTTGTACCCCTTTGCCATGGCAACGGCTCTCCCTCTTTTTGCAGGCATGTCGGAGGCGGTGCGCGATGAGTCCTGAGAAAGTTCCACTGTCCGTGGCGGTCATTACAAGAGATGAGGAAAAGAACCTTCCGGCCTGTCTTGAAGGCGTCTCATTTGCGGACGACATCGTGGTCGTCGATTCAGGGAGTGAGGACGGAACGGTGAGGATAGCCCGGGAGTTCGGCTGCCGGGTCTTTGTCGAGCAGTGGAAGGGTTATGGCCCTCAGAAAAACAGTGCCGTGGCCAAATGCAGGCACCCGTGGGTGCTCGTGCTGGATGCCGACGAGAGGGTGCCTCTGAGCACTCGTGACGAAATTACGCTGACACTCCGGGGTGAGCCGGATGCTGCCGCCTTTCGTGTGAAAAGGAAAAACTTCCTCCACGGCAAGTGGTTGAAGCACTCCGGTTACTGGCCGGACCGCCAGATAAGACTGGTCCACAAGGACAGGGGTTCATTTGAGAATGTGATACACGAAAAATGGGTCACCTCCGGTATAGTCCGGGACCTCGACGGATATATCGAGCATTACGCCTTCGACGGCTATTCCGACATGTTGAAAACCCTTGACGACTATTCCACCGTCATTGCCGCGGAACTCCACGCGTCCGGCAAGAGGGCACGCGCGCTCTCACCCACCGTTCACGGAATCGGCATGTTCTTTAAGATATATCTCATCGAAAGGGGTTTTCTCGACGGCATGGACGGCCTTGTGACCGCGCTGGCCAAAGCCGGCGGGTCATTCTTCAAATACGCGAAGCTTCTTGAGCTCCAGAAGATGAAGAAAGATTGATATTGACGACACAATGAAGGTCCTCTTTTTGTATCAGAACAGGAACCTGCCCAGCAGCAGGATCAGGATATTCGATCTCCTTCCGGAGATCAGGAAAGAAGGCATTCTTGCGGCTGCGGAAGTGTATCCCCGGAAGCTTTCGGAAAAATTCGGCCTTTTCAGGCGGCTGAAGGGCTTCGATGTCATATATCTCCAGAAGAAACTGCTTTCCCCTTTCGATGCTGCCCTGCTCAGAAGATTCGCGGGGCGGCTGGTGTTCGACTTTGACGACGCCATTTATTACCGTGACGATTCGGATGCATCGCTTATCAGCAGGAGCAGATACCTGAAATTCAGGAACCTCGCCTGCAACAGCGATCTCCTGGTTGCCGGAAACCGCATCCTCGCCGACTATTCCCGGCAGTTCAATCGGAATGTGGCGATAGTCCCTTCCGCGGTAGAGACCCGCCGTGTTCCTCTCAGGGACCATGACAGCCGGAATGAAACCATGGTAATCGGCTGGATAGGCGGCGGGGGGAATCTCCGCCATCTGGCGACGCTGTCCGGTGTGCTGACGAAGCTTGCGCAGAACCACAGGTTCCGGGTAAACATCGTAAGTGAGGGAAATGTAGAAATCCCCGGGGTCGAGACAAGAGCTATCCCCTGGACCCTCGATGGACAGGCCGGAGAGGTTGCGCGGTTTGACATCGGCATAATGCCTCTTCCCCGCAACAAATGGACGGAGGGGAAATGCGGCTATAAGGCCCTGCAATACATGGCTGCCGGCGTTCCCCCCGTCGTATCGGACGTCGGCGTCAACGGTGACATCGTCACCGACGGCAGGGAGGGATTCGTGGTATCGGGGGACAAGGGTTTTTATGATGCCCTGGCCGCCCTGATGACCGATGAGAACCTGAGACGCAGGTTCGGGCATAATGCGCGCAGGAAAGTGGAGAAGTCTTTTTCTGTAAATGTGGTGGGGAAGAAGCTTGCGGACATCCTGAAAACCGGGATAAACGTGGCAGTTGCAAATAAATACCCGGAAAGCCCGGAAGGGGTACCGGAAAATGGCTTGTAGCGACACCTTACAGCACTACGGAGGAGCCATCCGGCCTTTTTTCCCCGGAAGTTACCAAACGTGGGATCCGCTTTTATGTGGAAGACGGATAGGATGATGTCGTCATTACGAGACTTTTTCGGTATCCCTCCCGGGCTGTCGCAGCTGAGAGGAAATGTATGCGGGTTGCGATAATCAAGAGCAGTTACGCCCCCTATGGCGGAGCGGAAAAATACGCCGCACGGATGATCGGCGCCTTTGCCGCAAGAAACGTTCAGGTGGATGTGCTGACCGCCGAATCGGGAGACTGGGGGCAGACTTCACTTGACGCCCGCCTGGTTTCCCTGAAACAGGTGAAGTACAATAACCTTCTGAGGCTGCTGACCTTTGACGCCTCGGTGGGAAGATATCTGCAGAAAGAAAAATATGACTGCATCCTGGGTATGGACCGGACCTCGCTCCAGACGCACCTGAGGGCCGGAGGGGGGGTTCACGCAGCCTGGATCGCCAGGAGGTGCGATGAGAGTTCACGACTCCGGTGCATGAGTTTCAAAGTCAACCCCTTTCATCGTGCCATGATAGAGATGGAACGCAAAGCCTTTCTCTCTCCGGGTCTCAGGAGGATCTTCTGCAATTCGCATCTTGTGGAAAACGAAATCGCCGGCTTTTATCCCGGGGCCTCGGACAAGGTGACCGTCGTCCATAACGGCATTGAGTGGGATGAACTTTCAGAGGCATTTTCTGGCGTTGCGGCGATGAAAAGCAGCATCGTGAGAGGTCTCGGGCTGAATTCCGGCAGATACTACTTCCTTTTTGTCGGCAACGGGTTCGAGAGAAAGGGGTTGAGAAAAGCGATCAGTGCTCTCAAATTGCTGCCGGACCATGTCGATCTGCTGGTTGTGGGGAAAGACAAGAACGAGAAGGCCTACCGGACGCTTGCCGGAAAGTCGGGCCTGGAAAAGCGCGTTCATTTCTTCGGGCTGCAACGGAACGTCGTCCCGTTCTTCCAGGCCGCCGATGCCTTTATACTCCCCACCATCTACGACCCTTTTTCGAACGCCTCTCTTGAGGCCCTGGCAATGGGTTTGTATCTGGTAACGAGCAGCGCAAACGGCTGTTGCGAGGTCATAGACAAAGGTGCCGGATGCATCATTCAGGACCTTCGGGACACTGGCTCCGTTGCCGAAGCCATGAACAGGGCATTGAAAGACCATATATCGAAGGACCGTATCAGGGAAAGCGTACGGCACCTGGACTTCACCACCCAGTTAAACAGGATTGTGGATATGTGCATAGAGGACGGCAGGAAATGAGGCCGAAGGCAGTCGTTCTGCATTCCGAGATCCATACCGACTGGTCCGGCGAACCGATACGTGTCCTGGAGGAGGCACGGGGAATGACAGAACGCGGATACAGGGTGATCATCGCCGCGCCCCGCAGCAGCGAATTACTCGAGAGGGCCTCTGCTGCCGGCCTGCCGGTAGAACCGGTCTTCATGAAAAAATGGATCTCCTATCCCTGTTCTCTCCGGAAAGCCCTGAGTATCCTCATCAGGAACAGGGTAAACATCGTGAATACCCACGCCTCGTATGACTCCTGGATATTTTCCATCGCCGCAAAACTCCTGAACAGGAAACTCATCAGGACACGGCATATGTCCTTCCTCGGTAAAGGCCCGGGCACCATGTTCATTTACCGTTTGCCTGACTGCATAATAACTACCGCGGGAGAGTCGGTCAGAAAGACGATAGAAGACCGCTTCGCGTTGAAACCGGGCAGCGTCGTCTCCATCCCTTCCGGGCCGAATGTTGAACAGTTCAATCCGGACTCGGTACGCAAGCCGGACCCGAATTTCGGTATCGACGCCGGGGACAGGGTGGTAGGGATGGTCTCGGCCTTCAGGAGGGGCAAGGGGCACGCTGATCTTATCACCGCAATACCGGGAATCCTGGAGAAAATCGGGAATGTCAGGTTCATCTTTGTCGGGGGAGGCAGCCTTCAGTCGAGAGACCGGATGATGAGTCTGGCTTCCTCCCTCGGAATAGCTGACAGGTGCATATTCACCGGCCACAGGCATGACATCCCCCAAATGCTCTCACTAATGGACCTGTTCGTTCTGCCCTCTCACACGGAGGGCACGCCCCAGGTATTACAGCAGGCGATGGCCATGAGACTGCCCGTCATCAGCTGCCCCGTCGGCGGAGTACCCGGCCTTTTGGGATGCAGGGAACTCCCCGACATCGGAGACGGGGAGTTCCTTACGACCCCCCACGGCATTCTGGTACCGCCAGGCGCCCCCTCCGTCCTCGCAGATGCAGTCCTGCACCTGCTGGAGCGGCCGGTCCTCTGCAGGGAAATGGGGGAGAGGAACCGCAGCCGCATTATCGAAAAATATTCGAGCGACATAATGCTGGACAAAACAGAAGCAGTGTACGACGAACTTCTCAGCAGGGGCTAGGCGCCGCCC
>JARRRD010000073.1:0-6876 GCA_037381085.1 Candidatus Sulfobium sp. | reverse complement strand
CCCTGTCGTACAGCTCTCTGTGTGACCCGGATTCGACAATTGTTCCTCTGTCGAGGACGATTATCCGGTCCGCCCTTTTCACGGTCGACAGCCTGTGGGCAATCACAAAAGTGGTCCTGTTCCTCATGAGATTTTCGAGGGCCTTCTGGACCATCATTTCGGAGGCGGTGTCGAGGGCCGAGGTCGCCTCATCGAGAATGAGGACCGGAGGGTTCCTGAGTATCGCCCTTGCTATCGACAGACGCTGCCTCTGCCCCCCGGAAAGCCTCATGCCCTTTTCGCCTATGACGGTCTCATATCCCTTCGGAAGCTCCATAATGAAATCATGAGCATATGCCGCCCTGGCGGCAGTAAGAATTTCATCCGTATCGGCCCCGGGCTTTCCATACGCGATGTTGGCAGAGACCGTATCGTTAAATAGAATGACCTCCTGGCTTACGATCCCCAGCTGGCTTCTCAGGGACTTCAGCGTGGCCGTCGAAATGTCGGTATCATCAAAACAGATCCGGCCCTCCGCCGGGCTATAAAACCTGGGCAGGAGATTGATCAGGGTCGTCTTGCCGCCGCCGCTCTTTCCCACCAGAGCGACAATCTCTCCCTTGTCCACTCTTAAGTTGATGTTGTCCAGGGCCTTGCGGTCAGCCGCGGAATAGGAAAAGGAGACCCCCTCAAACCGTATTTCTCCCGCAAGCGGCTTGAGCTCAACCGTGCCGTCTGCCTCCTTCTCCTCGGACATCAACTCCTCCGTCCGCCTCAGGGGTGCCCGGGCCTGCTGAATGGAGATATTCACCCTGGCCAGTCTCTTGGCCGGAGTAAATATCAGGAAGACGGCCGTCAGGAAAGAGGTAAAATCGCCGACAGTCATGACTCCTCTTATGATAAGCCGTCCCCCGTACCATAAGACGAAGGCAATCCCCAGACCTCCCACCGCCTCCATGATAAGTGCGGCGAACTCCGACACCCTCTTTGCACGCATATTCTCCCTGTAGAAGTCCTTGTTCTTCCTCTTTAACAGCTCCGCCTCATCCTCCTGACGGCCGAAGGCCTTGATGATCTTCACACCCGTAAAACTCTCGCTCAGGAATTCGGTGATCAAAGAGATCTTCTCCTGCGCCCGTTTGCTTATCAGCCTCATCCTCTTGCCCAGTCTCCCGATACCGTAAAAAGCGGTCGGCAAAACGATGAGGGCAATAAGAGTAAGATCCCAGCGGCGCCACAGCGCAACCCCCGTCAGGGCGATGACCGTAGAACTCTCCACAAAGAGGTCCTTGATAGTCAATGAAACCAGACCTTCCAGTACGACGGTGTCGTTTATTATCCGGGAAATGAGTTCCCCGCTTGAATTTTTCCCGAAATATTTCACGGGCAGGTCGATCACGTGGGAATACAGCCTGTTTCTGAGGTTCATCACCATTTTCTGGCCGGCGGATTTCATAAGGTATTCGTCACAAAAGGTGAAGACCCCCCGGGTGGCAAAAATCAAAAATATCACCATGGGCAAAAGTACGAGCAGGGTAACGTCCTTCTTTATGAATACATCATCTATGGCCGGCTTCACAAGCCAGGCAAGCAGGGCGTTCAGCCCGGAAACGATGAGGCTTATTATGCCGGCAAGAGCGACCCGCCGCCAGTAAGGCCGAACCAGATGGTAGATCTTCTTATAATCTTCCAAAAAGAACTTTCCTTATTGTGAAAATGGGAATTATTTCCCGCTCCGACGTCCGGAATAATAGTCCGCAACCTGAAGTGCATCCCAGGGCCTGCAGTTCTCCCGGCTGAAACCGAGCTTTTCCGCCTCCCGGTAAGCCGTCTCGACATCGGTACACTCAATCTCAAGAAATTCCGGGATATACTCATATGCATCGTGATATTTATCGAACTCGAAATGCGTCATCCCGAGTTGCCAGGTGGTCCTGTGCTTGCTCATTTCGAGCCACGCCGAAAGTCCTATGGATTCGAGTATGGACCTCATAGCCCGAAATTCCGACACGTCCACCTCTTCTTCCTCTCTGACCTTTGCCTCTCTGTCCTCTACCTGCTTCTTGAAGGTCAGGACGTTCCTGTCACCCTCGCTCCGCAATCTTAGGGTCCCTCCGGCTTCATGCAGGGAACTGCCTCCGAAATCGAAGTAGACGGCATGGATCGGGCCGTCAAATGTCCTTTTTGCACCCGCGGCGATAAGCATCCCTTCTGTCTTGCCTCTGTCGATTTCAAGTATCTTTATTTCCACTTCATGCAAGGCCAAAAACACCCCTTTCCTTCATGGTGCCCTTATTTGAATCAGGTTTGATTATATCCCATCCGGCATTCTTAATGAAACGCCGAAAGACGGGAAAGACGAACGTTCTTACTTCTCTCAGGCAGCGATTCCTCGATGCAATTCCCGGCGAAACCGGCAAGGTAAGGTTGCGGACTGGCCGGAATGACAAGTCCCGGCAACAAAGTCCTCTTTCTGTCATTCCCGGAAGGGGAATATGTCTGCCTGCCGGCAGGCAGGGAATCCTTCTGAAGATCGTTGCTACACCCGCTATTAGGGGTACTGCGGCTCGCTTTTTGTCTTGACAAGATAAGTAGTTCCTGATATTGTTAATCCAGTTATTACCATATAATAATGACTTTATGAAAGGAGGGAACATATGACGAAGACGGAGCTTATCGACAAAATAGCTTCCGGTGCCGGTCTCAGCAAGGCGGACGCGTCAAGGGCATTCGATGCGACGCTGGATTCTGTTAAAGCGTCTTTGAAGAAGGGACAGAAGGTCACTATCGTGGGGTTCGGGACCTTTTCGGTTACGAAGAGAAAAGCGAGAAAAGGACGCAATCCGCAGACTGGACAAGTGATCAACATACCGGCAGCCAAGACGCCGAAATTCACTCCGGGCAAGGCGCTCAAAGACGCCGTAAAGAAATAAGAGCTTCAATCTTCCGTTTAATTAAGGGGACAAACAGCGTTTTTGTCCCTTTAATTTTTGTCCTTTTTCTGATAACCTGATTTTATATCCCGATGGACGACTACCGTCAAAAAGGAGGCTGTGATGCTAGCTGAGTTCAGCATAGTCCCGGTCGGTTCAGGCAGCAGCATAGGTGACAGGCTTGCCGATGTTCTGAAGATAGTAGACACAAGCGGGCTTCCTTACAAGGTCAATCCCATGGGCACCGTAGTAGAGGGAGAATGGGACGAATTATTCAAACTGATCAAGAAATGTCACATGACCGCAATGAAAAAAGAGGAACGGATTATCACCACCATCTCCATAGACGACCGTAAGGGGAGACCCGCCAGGATCGACCAGAAGGTGAAGTCGGTTGAAAAAAGGCTCGGCAAGACCCTTAAAAAGTGACAAGGCCTGACTTTATCGTCGCCGGCATCGACCTCGGGCCTTACACGGAAAACGTGGTTTCCTATGCCGCCTGTTTTGCTGCCGCCACCAGGGCGCGCATAAAGCTTCTCTACGTAATCGACTATCTCCTCACTCCGCCGACGTACCTGGCTTCCTACATAGAGGAGGAAAAGGCCAGGGAAGAATCACAGATGAAGGAATGGAAAGCCCGCCTGGAAAAGGCCGGGGCCAGGACCGAATACCGTATCGTACTGGGCCGTCTCCATGAATCGTTCAGGGAAATTATCGAAGAGACATCTCCCGAACTTCTGGTGATCGGATACAACTACCACGCACTCAGGCCCAGCAGCTCGGAACGGCTCATAAAGACCCTGAGCGTGCCGATGCTTGTGGTCAGGGGCAAGGCCGCGGAAGGCGCCGCCCCAGGTTCGGTTTCGGTCCGGCGTGTCCTTTGCCCGGTTGATTTTTCGGAAAATTCCGGCAAGGCCCTTTCCATGGCAATTAAGCTCACATCACTTTTCGGGGCCGAACTTCACATAGTCCACATAATCCCTTCTTATCTGATCAAGGAGAAGTGGGACGTATGGAAAAAACTGGGAGAAGAAGAGAAGGAGAAATTCGATAAGGTCATGCGTGAGGAGGCCGGCTCAAGACTGGGGTCCCTCTGCAGGGTACACGGGATCGAGGGCGGTGGGGAAATACACCACGGGTCTCCTGCAAAGCTGATATCGTCCATCGCGGAAGAAAAGCGGTGTGACCTGGTCGTCATGGGAGCGAGGGGTCTGTCCTACCTGCAGAGCATCCTCGTCGGCAGCACGACAGAGGCAGTCCTGAAATCTTCCCCCTGTCCCGTTCTGATCGTGCATTGATGCCGGCTCAGGTATCATTCCTTCTACTCGGGCTCGCTCTGATTCTGCTGGCGGCCGAATTCTTCACCAACGGCGTAGAAGCCCTCGGCCGGCATTTTTCATTCTCACAGGCTGTGGTCGGCAGTATTCTGGCGGCCGTCGGCACAGCCCTCCCGGAGACGATTCTTCCTGTCGTGGCAATTTTTTTCTATGGAGGCAGGTCCGCATCGGCAATAGGCGTCGGGGCAATCCTCGGCGCCCCATTCATGCTCTCGACCCTCGCATTCTTCCTCGTGGGGCTCACTGCCATTGTCTCCGCCCTGGGCGGGAGGAGGAAGCTCGAGTTTAACGTCGAGACCGGTCCGACGAAGAGGGACCTGACTTTTTTCCTTGTGATGTATTCACTGGCGGTACTGCTGCCGCTCCTGCTCGGGAAAAAGACACTCGTTCCCCTCGCCATATCTCTTATCTGCGGCTATGTCTTTTATGCATACCTGACATTTAGGGATGAGAGCGCCGACCTTGAACACACTGAGAAGATGTACATATGGAGACTGATACGGAGAATAAGACCGTCCGTCCGGTCCGAAACGCCGCCCCTTGCCCTGGTCCTTCTCCAGGTGGCGGCATCTCTCGCGGTCATGATACAGGGTGCGCACACCTTCGTCGCAGGTCTTGAGGGTGTGGCCCTGAGGCTCGGTATGAATCCCCTGCTGTTTTCGCTCCTGCTGGCCCCGGTGGCCACGGAACTCCCCGAGAAATTCAACAGTGTGACGTGGACATGGAAGGGCAAAGACACTCTCGCCCTTGGGAACATTACCGGAGCGATGGTCTTCCAGTCGGTCTTTCCCGTCTCCGTGGGTTTGCTCTTCACTGAATGGCACATAACGGGCATGGCGCTTCTTTCGGCCCTGACAGCAATAATATCGTCTCTGCTAATATTCGGAACCCTCCTTGCGTGGAAGAGGATTTCTCCTGTTACGATGCTGTTGCCGGGATGCCTGTACCTCGCTTATGCGCTGGTGGTGATACTGAGGTAGATATGCGGCGGAGCAGTCTCCGCCGTGACCCTTCAGTGAAGACTAAGAAAGATTCCGGACAAGCCGGAATGACAAGACCCATGATACCAAGCCTTTTTCTGTCATTCCCGCAAGCGCAGCGTGTCGGGAATCCTTCTTCGGGGGCACGTTTTCCACACGCCAGAAAAGGGTTGCGGTTCCGCCCAGTTGAGTCTTGACAGGGGACACGGACTGTGATATGTTGGAAAAAATTGAAGAAGGAGGTTGCCATGGCCTGCAAATCCAAAGGCGGAACCTGCGGTACCACAAAGAAGACCGCAACAAAAGCTACCAAGAAGAAAACCAAGAAATAGACTGATCACCTGACACCGTATGCCTGTAAGGGATGGCCGCAACAAAGCCGTCCCTTTTTTTGTCCTGCCCGTGGGAAAGGCATAGAACATGGCGCAAAGAGAATAGGGCAAAAAATAGTCGGCGGAAAAGGCGTTCAAGGACGAACTGTTTAAAGAGTCTTGCTTGCCGGCTTGAAAACCTGGAGGCCTGCCGGCTGATGAAGGTTTGTGATAATATTTAGTCGTGTTCGAACGGGAACTGGAAGATCTGAAAAAGCGGAACCTCGTCCGCCGGCTGATTTCGCGTACATCCGCCCAGGGCCCTACCATATGGTTCGGCGGCAGGGAATACGTAAACTTCTCGTCGAACGATTACCTCGGCTTCGCCGGCCGTCCGGAGATCACCGAGTCGCTGAAAGATGCGACAGATACGTACGGTTTCGGTTCAGGCGCATCGAGACTTCTTGCCGGTGGGACCGACCTTCACAGTGAACTTGAAAGGGAGGTTGCAGAATTCAAAACCACCGAATCGTCCCTTCTGTTCAACTCGGGCTACGGGGCCAACACCGGGATAATCCCCGCGCTGGCATCATCGGGCGACGCGATCTTCAGTGATGAATTAAACCACGCAAGCATCATCGACGGCTGCAGGCTGAGCAGGGCAAAGACCTTCGTTTTCCGGCATAGAGATGTTCACCACCTGGAGACACTCATCAGCCGGGAGCCGGCGAGAAGGAGGTTTGTCATCACCGACTCCGTTTTCAGTATGGACGGGGACATGGCCCCCCTCGGGGAAATCCACGAAATCTGCCGGAGATATGAGGCGCTCCTTTACATCGACGACGCTCACGGGACGGGCGTGCTCGGGGAAGGCCGGGGAGCGCTCTCGCACTTCAATATCATGCCGGACGGCGGGGTGGTACAGATGGGGACGTTCTCGAAGGCCCTCGGCTCCTTCGGGGCCTTTGCCGCTGCCGGCTCCGTCATCACCGAATGGCTGATAAACTCCGCCAGAAGCTTCGTCTTCTCCACCGCCCTGCCAGCCTGTGTTATCTCGGCATCACTTGCAGCGGTCCACCTGCTGAAAAGGGATTCCAACCCGTTGAAGAAACTCTGGTCCAACAGGGAGGTTCTCATCGGAGGTCTCAGGAGCATTGATTATGACACGAGAGGGAGTGAGACGCCGATCATTCCAGTAAGGATCGGGGATGTCGCGGAAACGGTCAGGCTGGCCGGGTTCCTCTTACAAAACGGGATTTACGCACCTGCAATCAGGCCCCCATCCGTCCGGGAACCGAGAATCAGGCTGACCGTCAGCGCCATACACACGGAAGAC
>JARRRD010000072.1:0-9471 GCA_037381085.1 Candidatus Sulfobium sp. | reverse complement strand
CACAAAAGGCACAGAAGCCACAAAAAATAAGGATTTTACCACGGAGGGAGTTGAAAGCAAGAGAAAAGGCCGGAATGGGCTTTTCACCTCACTGAAGGTACAAGATTAACTGCGTCCTGTTGTTTTCTCCGTGTCTCAAAGTCTCGTGGCTAATCGCTCTTATCAGTTTTTGTGCCCTTTGCGCCTTATGTGGCCATTATAGACCCCGTTATGATATACTGTAATACAGAATATTACAGGAGGTCATAAAATGTCTACCATACAGCGCAGCTTCCGTATCAAAGAGCCTTTACTTCAGGAAATCGAGAGAATCCGCAAAAATAGACCTGTCAATGCGCTTGCTAACGAGCTGCTTGAAGAGGCCCTGAAAATGCGTCGCTGTCCCGGCGTCATTTTTGCCGACGGAGTTAGCGGCAGACGCGCCCGCATTGCCGGCACCGGCGTTGAGGTATGGGAGGTCATTTACGAATATCAAATCGTCGGCCAGGATATAGAAGGGCTAAGAAGAGCCCTGGCCCATCTTACAGAGAGACAGCTCATCGCAGCGCTTAACTACTATCGGGCCTACCCTGAAGAAATTAACGAGATCATAAAGAGCAACGAGGCCATCACCCCCGAGTCGGTGGAGGGACGTTTTTCTCTGCCCCGCCGGGAAAGCCGGTGAGGTTTCTCGTTGATGAGGACTTAAGTGAAGAAATTGCATCGATTCTCAAGGCCGAAGGTATCGATGCCGTCCACATCAGAGAACTTGGCCTCTCCGGCGCGGAAGACCGGGAAGTGCTCGACGAGGCCGCACGGCAGGAACGCTGCGTAGTTACGCGCAATCGAAATGATTTTCTCCTGCTCACCGAATTTTATTTTAATGAGGGACGCCCCCACCATGGAGTTCTTATAATCCCGCGATCTTACCGGGGCGATCAAGCCTCAAGAATCGCCCATGCTATTATAGCTTTCTCTGAAAATCATCCCCATGCCTTTCAACCCTATGGGTTCCTTTTTCTTTAAGCGTCAAGCATCTATTAACCCGGCAACATAATACCGTAAGCCGTCCTCCTCGCTTGTTGGGGATCGAGCGGCGTAATACCGCAAAAACAAAGAAAGATTCCGGACAAGCCGGAATGACGGAGAAATGGCGCGTTCAGCGGGTCGTCATTCCCGCAAGCGAAGCGCCTGCCTGCCGGCAGGCAGGCGCCGGGAATCCTTCTGAAAACAAGGAAAGATTCCCCGTGAGGGTCGGGGTAGGGCTGACGGCTGATGAAGCGGGCGGTTGGAGGTTTGAGGCCCGAGGTCGGAGGCAACAACAGCCAGCCCCATGCCCATGCTCTCTGCCCTCTGCGCCTTCCCCAAGTCGGTCAATCGGTTATTTCACCTACCGCCAATGTGGTGAAATGACCAACTCAGCCTTAAACCGACAGCCCATTGCCCATTGCCCATCGCCTGACGTCGTCTCCAAAAAACCATTAAATCGGGGACTTCCCTCCCTTTTCAGGTTGGTGGTCCGGCCTGGCTCCTCAGTGGTACGTAACTTGCTCGTATAAGATCAAACAAATTTTGTCTGCCATTCAGCTGTGAGGCTCTTTCGGATACGGGGGTG
Organism: Candidatus Sulfobium sp.; assembly: GCA_037381085.1. Lineage (GTDB taxonomy): Bacteria > Nitrospirota > Thermodesulfovibrionia > Thermodesulfovibrionales > UBA6898 > JARRRD01. The sequence continues at coordinate 7,877 of JARRRD010000072.1, read as the reverse complement.
TCGGGAAGAGCGACCAAAGGTGTAGTCGGGACAGGTACGTCACGACGCAACGTAAAATCCAAGGAGGAAAGTAATGAAGAAACTTTCAATAATCACGCTATGCATCGCCGTAGCGGTTTTGATGGTAGCGGCCACGGCGTTTGCTATCTCATCGCCTTATACAGGTGAATACGGCTCGAATGCAGCTCAGTACGGCGAGACCGGGACGGCAGGCACGGGCATCAACGGAACGGTCCACGACCTTCGCAGGGCAAACACCCAGCTGGGCTACAAGGCCAACCCGAAAGACTACCTCGACAGGATCTGTATCTTCTGCCATGCACCGCACCATACTTACAGGCTTACCACTGCCGGCGCAACCGGTACGGGCCCTCTGGCCCCGGCCAACGCAACATACCTGCCGCTGTGGAACCACACGATCACCACGACGGTGTTCACGCCTTACAACAACGGTCCTGACGAGCCGATAGACGGCGCAAGGCGTTCGCAGGCTATCGACAACTTCGACAAGATCGGCGCATCCTCGCTTCTCTGCCTGAGCTGCCATGACGGCACCATAGCTGTCAACACATACGGCCACTCCCCGCAGAGCACGAAGTCCCAGAGCGGCGGCGGCTCCACGATCACGGCGGAATACAACATCGGTGCACAGGGATACCTTTCGAACCATCATCCGATCGGTTTCGATTATGCCTCTGTCGCGGCTGTTGACGACCAGATCTATCAGGCCGACACGGCAGTGTTCGACCAGACGCTCGACGGCGGAACGAACATCATTCCGGTGTCCTCGCTGCTGTGGGGCGGCAAGATGGAATGCTCCACCTGCCACGCCGTCCACAACAAGGGCAACACGGGTGAAAAACTGCTTTATGTCAGCAATGCTAACAGTAACCTCTGCCTGTCCTGCCACAACAAGGGAACAAAGACTGCGACAATAGCCCCTTAGTTTGAAGCGGACAAACGTACTTACAGAGGGGGGAATGAGAGATCATTCCCCCCTTTTTATTAATCGGTAACTGCTCAGACATGTCCCACGCAAGTCCCCAAAGAATTATGATGGCCACATAAGGCACACAGGATACAAAAACTGGAAAGAACGATTCACCACCAGATACCAAACGGTTCAAGCGGTTCAAACAGTTTAAACGGTTCAAACCGAGTTGAAAGCAGGAGGAAAAGGACGAAACAGGCTTTTCGCCTCACCGGAGGTACAGAATTTTAGGCTGTCCCGTTATTTTCTCCGTGCCTCCGTGTCTCCGTGGTGAATTTCTTTGCGACTTTTGTGCCTTCCGTTGCTGTATTTTTTGGCAAATTATCGTGATTAGGCACACTTATTGTATAATACATAACTGCCCCCCGGTCTTATTAGGGAAAAGGGCCCCGGGGAGAATCTGCAGAGAGGGAGTAATTTGTAATGCATAAGCTATTGAGATTTGCAGGATTGGCGGCGCTGCTCTTCGTGATCGCGGGCTGCGCAACAACACAACCGACCGCTGAAAAGCAGGCAGCCGTATTCTTCCCGCCTCCTCCGAACCTTCCGCGAGTACAATTTTTGAAATCCTACGACGGGGCGAAGGACATCGAGGCCAAGAAATCGGCCTTCGAGACCTTCGTGACGGGGGAGAAGGAGAGCCGCCGGATACTCGATAAACCTTACGGCATCGCTATCTACCAGGGGAAAATATATGTATGTGACACCAATCATACTGTCATGGTCTTCGATCTGCAAAAAAGGACCTTCGAACCGCTGCAGGGGGCCAAGGGGCAGGGGAAACTTATACAGCCTTTGAATATAAGCATAGACAGCCAAGGCAACAAGTATGTCACTGACCCCATCAGGCAGCAGGTGGTCATCTTTGACAAGAACGACTTTTATGTAAAGGCCCTCGGCGGCCCGGGCGACTGGAAGCCCGTGGATGCCGTTTATTACGACGGCCTGGTATATGTGGCGGACATAAAGAACGGTGAAATCAGGGTCTTTGACAGGGACACGGGACAGATGGTCAGGACTTTCGGGCAGGTCAAAGACAAGCCGGAAGACTCGCTGTATCTCCCCACGAATATGGCCTTCGACAGCAAGGGATATCTCTATGTTGTCGATGACGGCAGGTTCCAGGTGGTGAAGTTCGACAGGGACGGCCACTTAATCGATACGCTTGGTAGCCTGGGGACGAACCTGGGGCATTTCGGCAGGCCGAGGGGTATCGCCATAGACAGGAATGACAATGTTTACGTCGTCGACGCCTCTTTCTACAACGTCCAGATGTTCAACAGCAAAGGGCAGCTTCTCATGTTCTTCGGCGAGGGCGGGACAAACCCCGGTAAATTGATCCTGCCGGCCGGGATTTCCGTCGACTATGACAGCCTCAAGTATTTCAACAAGTATGTGGCCCCCGATTTCCAGCCGCAGTATCTAGTGGCGGTGGTGAGCCAGTTCGGGGACAGGCTGGTCAATATATTTGCCTACGGCAAGGAGAAAGGGGTCAAATATCCGACCTATGAGGAACTCCTCAAGCAGTCGGAGGAGGTTATCAAAAAGAGGGAAAAGGAACGGCCCCCGGAAAAAAAGGGAGGGGAGAAGGAGCAGCAATAGGTTTCGTCTGGCATGTCTTTGACTGAATCGATGAAACGGGCCGCGCACATCATTGTGTGCGTGCTGCTCTTCTTGTTTGTCGGTCTGTACGGCTGTGCCCCGAAGACACGGTACAAGGTGCTGAGCTTCTTCTTCGACGGGGTGCCGAATCCCGAGATGCAGGTCAAAAAGAAGGATACAAACAAGAAGGAAGACGAGATGGCGCGCATGAAGGCCGTCGCTTACCATATGCACGGTCCCTATGCATCGAGACACTGCGAAGGCTGTCACACGCCGGGCAGCAATGTCCTGCTCCTGCCCAGGAACAAGCTCTGCTTCAGGTGTCACGTGCTGGACCTCTCGAAAAGATACGTACATGGGCCGGTCGCGGCAGGGGGGTGCCTGATGTGCCATGACCCGCACGGCTCCGCCTATCCCTATTTTCTTGTTGCCGATCCGGCTACGTTCTGTCTGCACTGTCATGACAAGAAGGAGATCTTCAGGAACGAGGCCCATAAGGGGATAGACGGCGAACAGTGTACGGCCTGTCACGACGCGCACTCGTCGAACAAGGAATTTTTGCTGAAGTAGATAAGCCTGAGGGCCTTCAAGCCGGCAAGCGTGCAAGCTGGAGAGCCGGGATTGATACATTGCAAAACGCATCTGATTTCGGGATGCCTGAGTAAATCTGACGTGTTGCTTGGGAGATATGCAACGTACTGTATGGTCAATTGCTGTTCTTCTGCTTGTTCTGACAGTCCCCGCGGAGGTGAGGGCGGACTTCAGGCAGTTCGTCCCGAGGATTTCGGAGTATCACGGTTTTCTGACCGTGGACTCGTCATATGAGAACCAGGAGGATACCACGAACGGGAGGGGCATAAAGAGCAAGGACTTCTTCCTGAGGGAGACGCTCCAACTGGCTGCCCTGGGGTATGTGTATGACCCGAGGTTCATAACTTTTGTCCTGAAGTTCTCGGGGGGCGTGAAACACGAGAGCTTCTCGATAGGCCCGAGGTCCGAGCCGTTCACGACAATGTTTGCCAGTGAATACACCTTCAGGATGATCGTCCTGCCGGAGCATCCCTATAATCTGGAGCTCTTCGCCCTCCGGGTGGAGCCCCTGACGAGGAGGGCATTCCTCCAGTCCAAGTCGGTTGCTTACAGCAAGGGCGCGATATTCAGGTACAAAAAGAAACCCTATTTTTTTAATGCACACTATCTGGAGAATACTACCGACTCACCGGGGGGCAGTTACAGCACCAGGAAGTATGGATTTCTCGGCACATACTTTAAGGAGATGGGACAGGAAAAATTCTATTCATATTCGGCGTCTTACGACCATACTTCATCGTCCTTTACCGCCGGGGGATCGACGGACGAAGCGGCCCTGTCCAATACTTACTTCCTGAAATGGATCAGTTTTTCGACTAATGCGGCTTATCAGCAATCCAGTCAGGATCAGGGCCCGTATTCGTTGGCGCTGAACAGCAGGACGATGAGCGTCGGGGAACGCGCCCACTTCCGGCTGCCCTGGAACTTCGGCTCTGACCTCGCCTTCGGCTGGAGCAGGAACACATTGAAAACATCCGGCGGTAACATTGCCCCGCAGGAGCTTTCCGCAACTACGCGAAACGGGTCTTTCACTCTCACTCACAGACTTTACAGCAGCCTTTTTACGCATTACAGCCTCGGCTACGGTGCCCTGAAATCCGACACGGGCAGGACCACGACACTTGCCAACAACCTCGGGGTCAACTACTCAAAGAATATACCCTGGGGCAGGATGAGGGTGGCTGTTTCCGTTGGCCGGACCACCACTGACAGGAAAGGTATCCTCTCTGTGCCGAACGAGCCCCACCCCGGGGTCAGCGTGCCCGGTTTATTTACGCTGAACAACCAGGATGTGGATGCTACAACAATTATCGTTTTTGCAAAATCTCCGGACGTTCCCGGGCAACTGATTCCGCTCACTCAGGACACCGATTACGTCCTCCAGCCCTTTGGAAATACTTATCGGATAACCATAGTGAGCCTCCCTCCCGACTTTGCAATCCCCGGGACCTATGATTTTGTCGTGTCCTATACCCTCAACAACGCTGAATCGAAGCTACGGACGACGAACCTGAATTACTCGATAAATTTTGAGCTGTTCAAGGATACATTCTTTCCTTACTACGACCACAGTACGAGCAGGCAGAAGGTGGTGTCAGGCATAGCGAATGAGGTGCCCTGGAATCTTACCTCGGACACCGTCGGGTTCCAGTTCGTGAAAAGGCCGTTCACTCTCTCGGCGTCGTACCTCACGGTCCGTTCGAACATCAATCCCTCAAGGGGATGGAGGACAGAGGCGACATATGTGAAGAGCCTGACTCAGAACGTGCAGATGCAGGCAGCGGCTAACTACTCAAGCGTCTTTTACCCCCAGGGCACCGGCACGGGCGGAGTGAGTTATACCGACCAGCTTTTCGGGACGAGCGCATCCGTCCAGTGGAGGTTCCCGAAGCATAACATGTATCTTGACGCTGTCGGAGCATATAGCCGGGACCAGTCGCTGACCACGTCCAACTCTTATTCCCTCAGCTCCAATTATGTATGGCACGCAGGGAAGGTATATGTGAGGGCCGGGGCTACCGTGAGCCTTTCGGACAGCGAGTTCGGCGGCGGAAAGAGCAGGCGGACCGACCAGTATTATTATCTTACGGTAAAAAGGCAATTGTTCTGAGAAGGAAAAGGCAGATATTCACTGCAGAGACGGGATTGCCACATAAGACACAGAAGACACAAAATTGACAAAAGGAAAAGATATTTTAGAGCTGTGTAATCGGAATGGACAAAGGCAGTGGATTCCCGCCTCCCGAGCGTATTCGGGATTGCCTGAATGACAGCAATGGGCACTTGCTCCGAAGTTCGTCATTCCGGCTTTTCTTTGTGACTTTTGTTACTTTTGTGGCAAGTTTTTTGTATAAGTACGGAAAGGAGTATAATGAAAGACGGTATTTGTTTAACCAGTATGAGTTACGGGATGTGTATGAAAAAGATCAAGATGTTGACTGTAGCGTGCATGGTATTATTCCTGGCTATGACCCTGCCGGCCTTTTCCGGGGCCGCTGAAGGGAAAAACAACGCGCCTGCGGAGGCGAAAAACGGGCCGTCGGGCGGGGAAGTAGTGGCGAGGGTCAACGGGGTAGCGATAACGGCCGCGACCCTTCAGCAGAGAGTGGCGAGGGTACTGAAGGCGAGGGGGCACGGTGGCGCAGGTGCCACCGGGGAAGATTATCGGGCCATTGCGCGGAAGGCTCTCGGCAAGCTCATAGTCCAGGAACTGGCGTATCAGAAGGCCCTGGCCGAAGGAATGAAGGTGACCCCAAAAGAGCTGGATGCCGCGATAGCGGCGCTGAAGGAGAGGGCCGGGGGAGAGGAGAAATACAGGGCGATGCTGGAAAAGAGCGATGTGACCGAGGACATGTTGAGGCATGAACTGGAGCGAAACCGGCTGGTCAAACGTATCTTCGAAAAAGACGTTCTCTCCAGGGTGGTCATATCCGAAGAGGACATAAAGACGGAGTACGAAAAAACGAAGAACGACTTTGTCATTCCCGAGGAGGTGCTTGTCGACGATGTTGTGCTGTTCATGGACCCGGAAAACAAGGATTCCATGAAGTCGGCTGAGGCCCTCCGTGAGAAGATCAATGAAGACAAGGACAAGGACCCGCGACACATTCCCGCGGACGGCACTTTTATAGTAAGAGAACAGGAGCTCCACAAGAACAAGCAGAAGGACCTTTACGAGGCGGCTGTCAAGCTGAAGGAGGGCGAGGTTTCCGGTGTAATAAAGACGGCAGACAGTCTGCATATAATCAAGCTGAAGAAATACCGGCCTGCAAAAGACGCCGGATTCAGCCAGGTCAAAGGATATGTGAAGGCCAGGCTGGTGGCGAGGGCGGCAAAAAAGCTAATGGCAGCGTGGGAAGAGAATTTGAAAAAGGGCGCGAAGATAGAGATACTCAGTGCCGCAGGGAAGTTTGAGGAGGAGCGGTGACCGGATCTGTTGGCCATAAGCCACGGATCATACCCTCTCGGTTACGGGCTAAAGGAGAAGAGAGATTCCGGACATGCCGGAATGACGGACTGCTTAATACAGAAGAGATGTTGTCATTCCCGCAAGCGAAGCGCGTCGGGAATCTTTCTTTAGATGGCCTGTTAAAAGGGGTAAGCGAATGTAAATCCCGGATAAGCGCCTCTCTTGCCCTCTCGCTTGCCTTTTGTCTGGCGGCTTTGCTTTTGTCCGGATGCGCGACGAAGTGGGCTGTGGCCCGACAGCCCCTTGAGAGTTCTTTTATATGGCCGCCGGCCCCCCAGAAAGGCAGACTCAAGCACGTGGAAACACTGACGGGATTCAGGGAGTCCGGGGGCTCCGTCAAGACAGTCATCTTCGGAAAAGAGGAAGTGAAATTCATCCGTCCCGTCGAGATTGCCACGGGGACCGATGGAAGGATCGCGGTGGCGGATCCCGGTGGCAGGTGCGTGCATCTCTATATTCCCTCGGCGGGGAAGTATAAAAGGCTGTCTACCGTCAATGGTGAGGATATGGTTTCGCCTGTCTCCGTGATATTCGGTGATCAGCAGCGGCTCTACGTCTCGGATTCCGCCAGGGCCGAAGTGCTGGTATTCGATAAGGAGGGCAATTTTCTTTACACCATAAAAAAGGCCTTCATGCTAAGACTGAAACGGCCCACAGGGCTGGCCTACAACAGGGACAGGAAACTCCTCTATGTTGTCGACACGATGGCTCACAAGGTATACGCCTTCCGGGGCAGGGACGCCGTCTTTGTTTTCGGCGGGAGGGGAATAAAGGACGGCGAGTTTAACTTTCCCACGAATATATACTGGTCCGCTGCGGGCAGGATCTATGTGACAGATGCCATGAACTTCAGGGTGCAGATCTTCGACTCATCAGGGGGGTTCCTGGACTCCATCGGCCATCACGGTGACGGTTCGGGTGACTTTTCCATGCCAAAAGGAGTTGCAGCGGACAGGAGAGGCGTCATTTATGTTGTCGACAGGCTCTTTGACAACGTCCAATTGTTCGACACAAAAGGAGATTTCCTCCTCACCCTGGGCGGGAGGGGGACGGGAGAAGACGATTTCTGGCTGCCCTCTGGAATCTTTATCGACGGCAGTGATAGACTGTATGTGTGCGACACTTACAACCAGCGGATCCAGGTTTATCAGATACTTGGGGAGGGCAGTGAGAAGAAAGATGCGGAAGGACATTAATCATATGTCATTCCCTCAAGCTGTGGAC
>JARRRD010000071.1:0-11078 GCA_037381085.1 Candidatus Sulfobium sp. | reverse complement strand
CGGACGTCTGTTGTAAGCAAAGCGCTCTTGACAGTCCCATGATTTATAGTAAACTGAAAACTAGCGGTCAGTCGGCAGGGACATTTTGTGAAGGCAAACGTACTAAACGCATTAGAAGTGATGAAGGAGTTGAAGATGGGAAAAAAGAAATCCACCATGAAGGTGGCGGAGACCCGCGGCGAGAAGAGGGCCCGTGCGGAGAAGAGCAGAAAGATGGAAGCAGCTGTTGCGAGAAGGGGCGTGAAGTTCGTGTTTGATGCACTGGATGCGAAAGAGGTATATCTGACAGGCGAATTCAATAGTTGGGACACCCGGTCGCTTCCGATGAAGAAGAGGAAGAGCGGAGAATGGCAGGCGGAGGTCGATCTCGAGCCGGGCCGTTATGAATACAATTTTTTTGTGGACGGGGTGTGGGTACAGGACCCCGTATGCCGTGAAAGAGTTGTAAACACCTTCGGAACACAAAATTGTATCATTCAGGTCGGTTGAATTTCACAGAGGGAGGAAAATGAGATGAAAAAATTGGGCGAACTGTTCCAGACGAGTGACTGGAAGACGGAAAAACATGTGCCGATCATAGAATGCCCCGATACGGCGAAAGCGGGTGAGATGTTCGACATCACCGTCTCCGTCGGGAAAGAAGTGGCACACCCGAATACGACTGAGCACCACATACGATGGATACAGGTATTCTTCCAGCCTGAGGGAGAAAAGGCGACTTATCAACTTGCCAACTGCGAGTTTACGGCCCACGGCGAGGCGATCAAGGGACCGAATGAAGGCCCTGCGTATACCAATCATTCTGCGTCGATCAAAGTCAAACTCACCAGGGCGGGCGTCTTGCATGCGCTCAGCCTGTGCAACATTCACGGCTTGTGGGAGAACAGCAAGGCCATAAAGGTGACATAACAGGCAGGAGGTCGTCGGGGATGGGGCCGCGTCTGTTTGCGGCCCCACCGTCCGGGCCGAGCAGGCGTTATTTCCGGTCTGAAAGGCACGCCGGAACTGCAAGACGTCGAAGTTCCTGAGAGGTGTCTCCCGGGTACGGAAAGCCGCTGATCTGCCGGGCCGTGCCTGCCCCTTCCGCGCTTTTCAGGGAATCTTATGCAACAATCGGGTAAGGGTTGGGGCGAACGCTTGAAAACCAGCCGGAAAATTTCTTCTCTTGGACAAAGGCCGACTTCACGGAGACCGAAATGTCTGCCTTGGCAGCGTCTCGTTGTGATACTTTGTCTTTTTCTTCTTGTGATTCCGGCAAGGCTGTCTGCTGCCGAACCGCTGGAGATAGTAGTCAAAGGAGTGGAGGGGGACATTCTGGCAAACGTACAGGCAGCGCTTGCAGTCCCCCCCGGCCTGGTCGAGAACGGCAGGGTGAACCGGCTGTGGCTGGACCGCTTCGAGCATCAGATTCCCGAAAAGGTGCGAACAGCTGCCGAACCCTTCGGGTATTACGACACAAAGGTTTCCATAAGAAGGGAAACCATTGGAGAGGGAAGCTATCGCCTTGTGGTTGATGTGGTGCCGGGGGAACCGGTTTACGTTGCCGGCGTTGATGTTTCGATAAGGGGACCGGGCGCCGGGGAAGAACCGCTTAAGTCTCTGGTGGCCTCTTTCCCTCTCCGGAAAGGCGATGTCCTTCGCGAGGACATCTACGAAAAGGCCAAGGGAGAACTGAAATCACGGGCTCTCGGTCTCGGCTATCTCGAAGCAACTTTTTCCGCGCACGAAATAGCTGTCTCCCGTGAAAGCCACACGGCCGAGATCAGACTCACTCTTGATACGGGACCGCGATACCGGTTCGGCAGGGTCTATTTCGAAGGGGCGCCACAGTATCCGGAGAAATTTCTCAGCAGATTCCTGACTTTTAGAAAGGGAGAGGTCTTTTCCTACGGAAAGCTTGGCGAGACCCAGCTCAACCTCCTCAATTCCGAGAGGTTCCGGGATGTGATCATCTCGCCGGAAAGGGAAAAGGCGAGGGGACTTGAGGTCCCGGTGTCGGTCAGACTCAAACCTGCGCCGAGGAGGCATCTGAGGATAGGGGCCGGTTACGGAACTGACACCGGTCCGAGATTTTCCCTCGATTACAGGGATCTGAACCTGTTTCATCGGGGACGGGAGTTGAAGGCTGACCTGAACATATCCAGTCGTATTCAGGCCCTGGGAACCGCATACATCGTGCCCGGTAAGGGAAGCATCGACAGCTTTAACGAGGTCAAATTCGCCCTGAAGAGGGAGGACGTCCCGACATATAAGACCAAGCTGGTCTCGCTTGAGGCCGACCGTACCAGGAGTTTGGGAGGGGGACGTATCGGTTCGGCCTATGTCAGGATACAGAAGGAGGATTCCACCGTCGGTGACCAGAGGTCAAGGGCCCGCCTCATCATGCCCGGTTTCCGTCTCTCTGCCCGAAGATACGATAACCTTATACGTCCCACAAGAGGATACCGCTACTCAATCGATGTCAAGGCCGCCCACAGGGCCTTGGGATCGAGCATAAGTTTTGTCCGGCTTGCGGCGGATGGTGACGCCGTCATCCCTCTCCCTTGGAGGCTCTCGATCCTGTCACGATTCAAAGCGGGCTTTACATTCCAGGGCGATGCCTTTGAGCAGATGCCCGCTTCCCTCCGGTTTTTTGCCGGCGGTGACAGGAGCGTGCGGGGCTATTCATATCAGTCTCTGGGGCCGAAAGACTCAAGCGGTCAGGTTATCGGCGGCAAGAACATCCTGGTCGGGAGCGTTGAACTCGACAGGGCCATATTTACAGACTGGGGAGTTGCCGCTTTTTTTGACGCGGGTAACGCCTTCGATCGACTGACAGACTTCACGTTGTACAAAGGCGCTGGCATAGGTGTCAGGTATTACACGAAAATCGGCGGAATCCGCCTTGATCTGGCGCGGCAGGTGGGTGTGAGCCATCCCGGGTACCGGGTGCATCTCACCGTGGGGTTTGAGCAATGAAGCGGAAGATAATATATGGTCTTTCAGCCGGGCTGGTCCTGGCGATTGTCTTCCTCTCGGGCGCTGTTTTCTGGGTCCTCGGAACTTCGGCCGGGGCCCGGTGGCTCATAGGTGAAGTCTCGTCACATACGTCTCTTGCTATTCAGGCAGGGAAAGTGGACGGTAAGATATGGGGCGATCTCCGGCTTGGAAGTGTCGCTGTTCAATGGTCCGGGGGGAGACTCCATGCAGAGAGTTTCCATGTCAGCTGGAGTCCTTTGCGCCTTCTTTACGGCAGCTTGGCTGCCAGGGAGGTTGTTCTCCGCAAGGTTTATCTTCGGGACGACCGGCCTGAAGAGGCAGGTCCCTCGGGGATTGTATGGCCGCATGTGACGGGTCTGTTGTCACGGATCAGTATAGATATCGATGTCTTCAGTGTGGAAGGGCTGATCTACCGCCGGCTGGAGAAAAATGCCGTCAGTCTGAACAGCCTTTCCGGAGGCATTACGTGGAGAAAGGGGGTCCTCACAGTCCGCGATCTGAAGGCACGCTCGCCGCTGGGAAAGACGGAAGGAACTATCAGGGCCGGCTTTATAACGCCGTCCCTTTTCACGGACCTTGCCGTCATGCTGACCAAACCTGCGGCAGGGCTGGACATGATTTCCGTCGGCGCGGAACTGCATGCCGGCCATGTGTCCGGGCCGCTGGGGGGAAACATTCGGCTCACGGGAAATTCCGGCAAGATTCAGCGCATTGAACTCAGGAGCGGACTTGAACTCGACCGGCATGCGGTGAGGCTGGTCGACTTCCGTGTGACACGGATAACGGGGAGCGGCTCCGTCACAGGGTCCGGGGAAGTCACGTTTTCCGAAGGGGCGCCACGGTTTCATGTGGCCGTGAGGACAACCGGCCTCGACCTCTCGCCTTTCATCCGCAGCAGGACCGATCTTTCGGCGGCAGTCGTCCTCCAGGGTACGGTTGCGGAGTACCAAGGGCAGATTGAACTGTCGAACGAAGGAAACAATCTTCGGTCTGTTCATCTGCATGCAGCTCTGTACGGTAACGAGAAAGGGATGGGGATGACCTCCCTGGAAGGCTCATGGCTGGGCGGGGCAATCAGTGGAACGGTTCGTGCCGGATGGGAGAAGAACGTCTTCCTTCGGGCTACTTTGCAGATTAGGGATATCAATCCGTCGCTGATATCTCCGGCGTGGACAGGGCAGATAAATGGCGACGCAAGCGCAACGGCGTTGTTGGTAGGGGGCAGACCCCTGACCGCTTCATTCAGCGCAAGGTTGCTTAAGAGCAGTCTGCGCGGCAAGGCCCTGACGGGAGAAGTAAAGGCGGGGCTCCTGGGAAGCGATCTGCGTATCGAGCGTCTTTTGCTGCGTGGAGAGGGATTTGATGTCGCGGCCCGGGGCGAACTGCTGAAGCGCATCGATTTTCTCGCCGATATCAGCGACCTTTCGGGTCTGGTTCCCGGCGCGCGAGGCGCGTTGCATACGGCGGGATGGGTGCGGTGGCACGACAGGCTCCTGAGTGGAAATATTGAGGGACGGGGCAGAAGAATCGAAGCAGGAGGCTTGCACATTGGTGCTGCCGATTTTAGTGCCCATATAGCCGAAAGCAAAGGGTATCCCGTTCGCATACGGGCGGCCTGCAAGAAGCTCGACTTCGGCCGCATCAGGATCGAATCAGCTGATCTGAGCGCCGACGGGACGCTTACGGATCATGTTATAGAACTGGAGGTTAGGTCACAGGGTGCAACAATCGTTGCAAAGTTGTCCGGAGGCTATGAAGGGGGAAAGTGGCAAGGGAAAATCTCAAACCTTTCCGACAAGGACGCCTCCGGCGTATTGAGGCTCTATGAGCCGTCGACCCTGCTCATTTCAGGAAAGATGTTCTCACTTTCGCGGCTGGTGATGAAAGGCGCGGCCCGTGAGCACTTTGAAGCGGGAGGGGAACTGACATTCGCTCCCTTAAAGGGTTCTTTGGATGCGGAATGGGCAGACATGGGACTGGACCGTGCAAGTTACTGGCTGACCGGTGTAGATGTAGCGGGAAAAAGCTCGGGAAATATACGTGCGCGATGGCTCCGGGACGCTTTACATCAAATGTCGGCGCATGCTGAGGCTTCCGGCGCTTTCGTGATCGATGACCAGAAAATCAGAGTGGACCATGCGTCGGTGCAGCTCGACAGGGACGAGCACACACTCCTTGCCTCTTTCGACGTCAGGACGGATAAGGGGACCATGGTGAAAGGCAATTTTTCTTCATCGGCAAGAGGTGGCGTCTTCCTTCCCGAAGAAGGGACAATCGATGCCGATCTGCGGGGTCTCAATCTTTCCCTGTTCAGGAGATGGTTACCGGAGGGGCTTTTGGCCGAGGGGATAATTTCGGCGAGTCTGAAGGGAAAGCTTCTCCCCGGCATGCGATTCGACATCGCCGGCGATGCCGCGGTATCCCGGGGAGTCATAAGCCGCCGGAGCGGAAAAGGTGAGGTGTCCGCCTCTCTTCGGACTGCGGAGGTGAAGTTTGCATGGCACGACCGAAGGCTTGCCGGTAAGGTTTCTCTCGTCCTCAAGGACTACGGACATGCCGATGGAAGTTTTAACATCCCCATGGCGGCGAGTCTTCCCCCGACAATGGAAGGTAACGGCCCCATCGATTTTTCCCTGAATGGGCAATTTCTGGAAAATGGCCTTCTTGCGGCGCTCTTTCCGGGACTGGTGCAGGAGACACAGGGCCGGATTGACCTTGGCATCAAAGTCGGGGGGACCTGGAAAGCACCGGATTTCAGGGGCACCATGCATTTGTACGATGCCGGTGCATATTTTCCGTCCGGCGGGATCCATATAAAGGACGCTGGAATGTCTGCCCACCTGGACGGCGACAGGGTGGTCATCGATTCGTTCCGGATATCGTCGGGACCGGGGAAGATGGAAGGCACCGCCGAAATACGGTTTAAAGACAGAGACGTCCTGAGCTACAAGGGAACTCTCAAGGGCAAGGACTTCCAGGCCATTTATCTGCCGGAACTCCGGATGCAGGCGAGTCCCGATCTCACTTTCGAGGGGTCGAACAAAAAGCTCTCCGTAAGGGGCGAAATAAAGATTCCCTATCTCCTTGTGCTTCAGAGCAAGACAAAGACCCCCGTCGAACCGAGCCGGGACGTAGTCATCATTGGCAGAGAGGAGAAAGGGTCAAGAGAAATGAAAACGGTCCTTGACATCGAGGTAACGATAATTCTGGGAGACCGAGTCCTCGTAAAGGCCGAAGGCATAGATGCACGGCTCGGCGGCAGTCTTGATATGGCGGTGAGAGGCATTCATGACATCAGGGGAAAAGGTCAGGTTCACGTGGTGAAGGGGAAATACAGCACATATGGTGTGAGCCTTGACATTGTGAGAGGGCGGGTCATTTTTGCCGGCCAGCCGATTACTCAACCCAATCTCGACATCCTTGCCCTCAGGACGTCCGGCGACGTCAAGGCGGGCGTGACGGTGACCGGTACTCCCGGGAATCCGGTAGTGAAGTTATATTCAGATCCAGCCATGTCCGACACGGACATTGTCTCCTATATTGTTCTCGGGCATCCGCTGGGAGGCGGTCAGCAGCAGGCAGACCTTGTTGCCCGTGCTGCAGGTTTCCTGCTTTCGGCAAGCGACTCCGTTGTCTTCCAGGACCAGTTGAAACAACGTCTGGGGATCGACACCCTGGACATAGAATCAACAAAGACAGGCCAGGAGAGTGTCTCCCGTTCTCTTGTAACAGTGGGAAAGTATCTTACGCCCGGCCTTTATATCAGTTACGGCAGGTCCCTTTTGGGAGACACGAATCTTTTTCGTGTCCGCTACTCCCTCTCGAAACACTGGGAGCTTGAAACGCAGAGCGGGACCGAAAGCGGGGCTGACCTCTTTTATAAGATCGATCTGAAATGAGAGCGTCAATCTTGATCCGGCAAAGCCGGAACCCGGTGCAGGACGGCGGAAAAAGAAATATTAACCGCAGACGGCAGGCAGACGGTCGGACAGACAACAGCAACTGCCGATATTTTTTCTTTTCGGCCGACGTGGCCGAAAAGAAAAAAATGGTCTTTGTCTGCGAGTGTCTGCCTGCACGTCTGCGGCTAAAAAAAGGCTGTTTGGCTTTGTTATTAAGAGAGTGTCTGCGGTTAAAAAAGGCTGTTTGCCACGGTCACGTCAAAGTCGTGTGCAATTTGTCATTCCCGCAAGCGAAGCGCGTCGGGAATCCTTCTGAAAAGGGGCAAAGAATGATTCCGGACAAGCCGGAATGACAACATTGTATGCAAAGTCAAGGTAAAGATTTGCAATTCATTCCCGTATATTAAATAATAAACCGGCTGTCAGGAGTTCGAAATGCTTGTATTGCAGGTCATTACCGACATACCCCCTCCCCTTGATGGGGAGGGAGAGGAAGAGGTTGCCGGAATGGTTTTCACTCTTCCCTTTTCCCTTCAAGTGAGGAAGGGTTGTCCCTGACCTCATAGGACCGCACTCTCGTTTTTAGAGAGACCAAAAAAACATAGACCCGAAAATTTCATATGGGAAGGAGTTGTGAATATGAACAGGAACAGGTTGGCTACGACGTTTGCATTAATGATCTTTAGTCTCATGGCATTTATGCCGCGTATGGCGGACGCAGGGCCGCTCGACAACTGGCATTTGAGGAGCCCCTTCACTCTGGACGGTGCGGCTTACGGCGGCGATACCTTCGTGGCTGTGGGAGAAGGGGGCAGGATATTCACATCGACGGACGGTGTCCGGTGGGCACTGAGGCATTCCGATTCTTCTGAATGGTTTCACGGGGTTACATACGGAAACGGTTTGTTTGTTTCTGTGGGCGATAAAGGTGTAATATTCACTTCTGTTGACGGGAAGCAATGGAAGAAGGAGAGTTCCGGCGTTTCCAGCAGCCTTGAAGGAGTAACGTGGGGAGACAAAGAATTCGTGGCTGTGGGAAACAACGGTGTTGTCCTTACATCACCGGACGGAAAGAAATGGACATCCAGAACATCAGGGACATCCAACTGGCTGCGGGGCGTGGTTTATGGAGACAAGAAATTTGTTGCCGTCGGTGACAGGAATACTGTCCTGACATCCGCCGATGGTGTCACGTGGAAGGCCAAGACTCTGGGAGGTTACACGTCCCTGAAGGCCGTGGCTTATGGCAGGAAGACCTTTGTGGCAGTGGGAGGAATGGGGACTGTCGTAACGTCTCCCGACGGAGTAAAGTGGGAGAAAAGGACGTCGGGTGTCATGCATTGGCTGAAAGGAGTGGCCTATGGCGGAGGCAACTTTATTGCGGTGGGTGACTACGGCACGGTGCTGAAGTCGTCGGATGGCATGAAATGGATGCCGGAAAGATCGGGCGCGTCAACGGCCTGGCTCCAGGGAGTCGCTTACGGCGGGCACTCGTTCGTCACTGTCGGAGGCCCCGGTACTATTGTTACATCGGAGAGAGGTCGGTCGTGGGTTGTGAGGGCTGCAGGGACCTCGGACTGGATTCTCGGCACCACATATGGGAAAAATCTGTTTGTTGCCGTCGGCAAGAGGGGCAAGATCCTTGTATCTCCGGACGGAACAGCATGGTCGCCTTGCAATTCGGGCACTACGGAAGACCTCTGGGCCGTCGCATACGGAAAGGGCATCTTTGTCGCGGTCGGCGATAAGGGGACGGTCCTGACATCGTCTGACGGCGACAGATGGATCCGGAGAAATTCCGGCACTTCCGCGGGCTTCAGAGGGATAGTTTACGGGAAGGATCTGTTTGTCGCGGTGGGGGAGTCGGCCATCATAATGTCGAAGGATGGTGCTGCATGGAAGAAGAGCGCCTCCGGCGAAGGGTATTATGAAGCAGTGGTCTATGGGAAGGGCTTGTTTGTCGCCGTCGGCCACGGTGTGAGCACTTCCAAAGACGGTCAGAAGTGGACGGTCAGAAGTGTGAAGGCGGGACAGCAACTGAAAGGCGTGGCCTTCGGCAATGACAACTTTCTGGCCGTAGGGGAATTGGGTCTTGTGATGAGGTCTCCGGACGGGAATGAGTGGACCACTTCATCCAGCATGGGTTACTGGTTTGCAGGCATAACTTATGCGAGGGGGACCTTTGTTGCCGTGGGGTCGCCGGAGGATACGAAAGGCGCGAAGACATCATTATTCATCTCGCCTGACGGCAAGGATTGGTCGGTGAAGACGCTCGATGGGAAGTTTTACCCTCTCAATGGTGTTACATACGGGAGGGACACCTTTGTCGCGGTGGGACGGGCTATTGTTCAGTCCGCCCCGGTAAAGGCTGCCGGTGAAAAGGGAGCATTACACAAGACCACAAAGGATGAGAATGTGAAGTAGGCCAAATTGGAGGGTTTCGGGAAGAAAAGGGCCTTACCGGTTCGGCAAGGCCCTTTTGGCGCCCCCTTGTCCCTCTTCAGGTCGGGCCTGGGGCCGTCATTTCATTGGCCCGTTCAGAATGCGTTTTCTTGAAGATGCGTTGAAGAAGATGAGAATAAAGGTCTCAACAAGATCTCCAGGCTTTCTCGTAATAATAATTCTGATGGCTTCCTTCGCGGTTTATTCCAACGCCTTGTTCAACGGTTTTGTTTACGACGATATATTCCAGGTCGTAAAGAACCCATGGATTACCAGCATAAAATACGTTCCCCGGATCTTCATGACGAAGACGTGGGGATTTACAGGTGTGGGGTCGCAGAATTATTACAGACCCATGATGCACATTATGTACATGTTCGATTATTATGTATTTGGTCTCAAGGCATGGGGTTTCCACCTGGTAAACATGCTACTCCATGCGTGTGTTTCTGTTCTCGTCTTTCTGACAGCATCGATACTTTTCGTCCAGGTTGAAAAAGGCACGGACAACGCTTCGCAATCTTTCGCATTCATCGCAGCTCTGCTGTTTGCGGTCCATCCGATCCACACTGAGGCGGTTGCCTGGGTTGCTGGACTGCCGGACCTCGCATTCACCTTCTTTTATCTTCTTTCTTTCTATTTCTTTATCCGGTCCGCAACGGGGAATAAGAAGTTTTGTCGTCTTTCCGTTACATTTTTTTCATCTCTGCCCTGTTCAAGGAGACGGCCCTGACCCTGCCGATTATTCTCCTTGCGTACGACCATGTTTCCGGCCGGACCGCCTATATAAGGAAGTACCTTCCCTATATTGCAGTCGCCGGAGTTTATTTCATTATGAGGGTCCATGCCCTTGGAGGTCTTGCGCCGGAAAATGCCCATCGAGCGATGAGCGTTTATCAATATATGATCAACGTCTTTCCCCTCTTCGGGGTCTATCTCGGCAAACTTTTCCTCCCGATTGACCTGAGCGCGCTCTATGTTTTCCGTCCAATTTCAAGTCTTTTTTCAGCTAAGGGACTGCTCTCTCTCATGATTACCATCGCATTTTCTGCTTTCGTGATAAAGGCGGCGAGAAGTGACAGGATCGCCTTTCTGTCGCTTCTCTTCATCGTTGTCCCGCTCCTTCCCACTTTTTATATACCCGCCATTGCACAACCCTTCGCCGAAAGGTATCTCTACCTTCCCTCCGTCGGATTTGCTCTTATTTTGGCCATGGCCCTGACAAAAGTAAAAACCGTGTTAACCAACAAGGCGCTGAGTGTGGTCGCAGCTGCGCTGGTCCTGGCGCTTACGGCGGGATATGCGGCCGCAACTATCCAGAGGAATGCCGTCTGGCGGGACAGTTACAGTCTCTGGGCGGATACGGCAAAAAAATCTCCAGGTTCATTCATAGCTCACCTGGGTCTGGGCAATGCCTTGTTGGAAGACAAGGGGAAGATAGACGATGCGATAGCGCAGTATCGGACGGCATTGGAGCTCAGCCCCCGGAACCCTGATATCCATGATAACCTGGGGTTTGCTTTTTATAAGAAAGGGCGGACCGACAAGGCGGTGGAGCAATACCGGATCGCACTGTCGCTGGACCCCCGCCATGCGGACACCAGGGCAAATCTGGGCCTCGCCCTGGCCAGGCTGGGCCGGACCGAAGAGGCGATGGAACAATACCGGTTCGCGATAGCGTCGGACCCTGCTTTTGCCGATCCCCATGATTATCTCGGCAATGCGTACCGGCAGATGGGTGAGACGGCCCAGGCG
>JARRRD010000070.1:3813-15869 GCA_037381085.1 Candidatus Sulfobium sp. | reverse complement strand
CTTTCTTTTAAGGTGAAGGGACGATAATGAAAATACTTGTTACGGGCGGGGCGGGGTATATCGGGAGCCATATGGTCAGGACCCTCGGCGAGGGGGGGCATGACATTGTTGCGTACGATAACCTTTCCTCAGGTCATAAGGCGTCTGTTTTGTACGGGAGGCTTGTTGTTGCGGACCTCGCCGATACGGATACCCTCCGGGCCCTTTTCAAAGCCGAGAGGTTCGAAGCGGTCATGCACTTTGCCGCCCACATAGAGGTTGAGGAGTCTGTCAACAAGCCGATAAAATATTACCGGAACAATTTTTCTAACGCACTCAACCTCATCGAAGCATGTACCGAATTCGGCGTCGATAAATTCGTGTTCTCATCCACCGCCGCCGTATACGGCATGCCCGAAGAAATTCCCGTAACTGAAGAAACTCCCTTGCTCCCCATAAACCCCTACGGCGCGTCCAAGGCCATGGTAGAAAGAGCGTTAAAGGATATTGCGCAGGTTTCTTCCCTGAGATATGTGGCTTTGAGATATTTCAACGTCGCAGGGGCGGACGGCCTTTCAAGGATCGGCCAGAGATACCGCAATGCCACGCATCTGATCACTCTGGCGCTAAAAACGGCACTGGGGTTGAGGGATCATCTGAATATATTCGGGACCGATTATGATACGCCTGACGGCACCTGCATCCGGGACTATATCCATGTGGATGACCTGATCGATGCACATGTCCTGGCCCTCGACCATCTCTCCTCGGGCGGTAGCAGCGGGGTTTTTAACTGCGGATACGGCCGGGGATATTCCGTGAGGGAAGTGGTCGAAACGGCGAGGGAGGTTACCGCAATAGATTTCCCCGTTAAGGAAGCAGGCAGAAGGGCCGGAGATCCGCCGTCTCTTGTTGCCGATTCCTCAAAACTCAGAAAAGAACTGCGATGGAAACCGTCTCACGACAATCTCGAATACATAATAAGAACAGCATGGAATTGGGAGAAGAAACTCAATTTAAGCCAGAAGTAAGAACGCAGAACGCAGAATGCAGAAGTAAAAGAAGAAAAGTCAAAAGTAAGAAGTCAGAATGAAGATCGAAAAAGCACAAAATGAAGATCTGAAACAGAGGACCAAGGAGTTTGCTCTGGCCCTTATCAAGTTATACGGGAGACTCCCAAAAAGTTACGAGGCGCAGATCATTGGGAAACAAATCTTACGGGCTGGCACATCTGTCGGCGCAAATTATCGCGAAGGATGCCGAGCCCGCTCTTCTCAAGAGTTTGCAGCCAAACTGGGGATCTGCCTCCAGGAACTCGATGAGACGGCATATTGGTTCGAACTTTTGTCCGAGAGTGGTTTGGTCAATGCAGACGGAATCAAACCGGTGGTAAACGAAACAGACGAACTCATAGCGATATTCGTATCTTCACTGAACACGGTGAAAAAACGCTGACTTGCAGTTCACTTCTGCGTTCCGCATTCTTACTTCTTACTTATATTTTTAAAAGTACCATCCCCGAAACAGGGTCGAGCTCCCTCCTTGCCGTTATCCCTTCCATTTCGGTAATCACCGCCTCCAGTACGAGGAAAGTCTCGGTACTTTCTCTCAGGCATCCCACTTTCACCATGTCTTTCTTGCCGAAGGCGGCGTGACAGTGTATCTTCGGTTCATCGCCCTGCCAGAATATGGTGCCGAAGCCGACCACTTCGTGGCTTTCCCCCAGTGATTTCCAGACAGGCGTGGGGGGAAACTCATCTTTGTCCGGACCGACGACCAGTTTCCCTTCCCGCATACCCCCGACAAGATAAAAAACCGCTGCCCTGATCTCTTCCTTCCTCGCCAGTTCCGCAAGACCCCCGAGCACATCGTCCCTGTCTTCAAACCTCGCCACAACGACCCTCCCGGGCCTGCCCACCTGATATTTCATCTTGTTCTCCTTAAAGCAACATTCGAATCTTAGCCGCAGACCAGCGCAGACACTCGCAGACAAAAGACCTTTATCCCTTTTTTTCGGCCGGCAGAAAAAATCAGCTGGTTGAAGTTATAGTTGTTTGCCTGATTGTATGTGTATGTCTGCGGTTAAATCTTAGTGTTGCCGTTCTCTGTTACTTTTGCATTCCTAATTCTCACTTCTGACTTCAGATCACTCGCCTTCAACAGTAATAGCCTCGACAGGGCAGTTCTCTTCGGCTGCCTCGCAGCATCCAACGAATTCACAGGCCTCGGCATCGATGACCTGCGCCTTGCCGATCACTTCGTCGAGATGGAAGACAGCGGGACAGACCTCTTCGCAGGTGCCGCAGCCGATGCATGTTTCCTGGTCGACTGTCACCTTCATTTCATCTCCTCCGTCAGGGCCGCGGCCAGAAGCGGGAACATGATCTCATGATGTCCGGTGAGGGCGTAATGTCTCCCGCCCGGGGTGGTCGGTCTTTTAAGAACATTTTCCCGGGGTCTGTAATGCTGGATAAAATCCATATTGACTGTAGTTATGTTCCTGACTTTGTTTCCCAGGTTCCTTGCTACGTTCAGCGCCTTGAGAAAGACCTCCGGAAGGACAACGGCCGACCCGAGGTTGATGTAAACGCCCCCCTCCAGGTCCGAGACGACGGAAGCGAAGAGCCTGAAGTCCGTCATGCTCGCCTTCCCGATGGCCGCGCCGTCTGCCTGGGGGTGCATGTGCACTATGTCCGTGCCTATCGCAATGTGGACGGTGAGGGGAATATCGAGTGAGAAGGCATTTGCAAAGAGGCTCTTTTCTCTGAAGGGGAATTTCCCCCTGTAAATGTATTCACCCATGGCCCTGCCCGCGCCGTACCCCTTCTTCACGCCTCTCTTTATGGCCGCATTTATTCCTGTTCCGGTCTCCCGGGCCATGCCGAAGGTGCCCGTGCAGAGTTCCATCGCCACGTCCTCGGAGGTATGTCCCACCAGGGCCAGTTCGAAATCATGGACCGCGCATGCTCCGTTTACGGCCACCGCTGTTATGACTCTCCTTTCCAGCAGATCTATAATAACCGGGGAAAGACCGAGCTTCAGCGGGTGGGCCCCCATGCCGAGTATGACCGGCCTGTCATCTTTTCTCGCGGAGGCTATTGAGTGGACTACCCCCTTGAAGTCCTTTACGGCCAGAACATCCGGCAGTTTTGCCAGGAAATCGCGCAGCCTGTCGCCTTTGACCGGGATGCCGGCGAAGGATTTTATTGACACCTTGCTCTTCCTGGCGCACAATGAGTAAGACTTCGCTGATCTGAGCGACAGAGGTCTGTATTTCATGCGAGGTAATTTTACCATATCGTCGACTTGATTTAAAACGAGCGGTTATGGTAAAAAATAAGATTACTTTTCAAGGAGGATCTGAATTTGGCAGCCAAGGCACCGGTAAAGAAAAATCTTTCGGCCCTGAAGAGGGCGAGGCAGGCCGAGAAACGGAATCTGCGCAACAGGATTGAACGCACGAGGATCAGGAGTGCCGTCAAGGCTGTTGAATCAGCCGTAAAGGAAAACAACAAGGAGGCCTCGGAGGACGCCCTCCGGAAGGCCGTTAAAACGATAACCAGTTCTGTCCCGAAGGGTGTGCTTCACAAGAACAACGCATCAAGGAAAGTTTCGAGGCTGGTAAAGAAAGTAAAAGCCGTTACAGCCGGACCAGCCTAGCCAGCAAGAGCTCCACCGGATAGGAATCTCCAGAACTTTTTATATCCACGTCCGCACTGTTGAGAATACTGAAGACACGGTGGAGGTATTCCCTGTTCTCAGGCGTGTTCCTGCCTGCGAGGAGCCGTCCGTATTGCCAGTTTATCGCACCGAGGAGCCCGTAAGGTTCCTCGGTCTCCCTTAATACCCTGTAGATCCTGAATACGCGCCCGGCGTCCTTCGCCCTGAGAGCATCCACCAGGTCAAAGATGCCGTACTTCCTTCTCCCTTCTATTATCTCGGCGATGTCCTTCCTGTCTATCACCGGTTTTCCGATAAGCGTGCACTTTTCGATCTCGGACGAGAGCAGCCCGAGGTCCGGTCCTATCGTGCCGATCAGGTAATCGACCGCTTCGTCGGGAATTTCAAGACCTCTCGATTTCGCCTTTGCCTTTAGCCACGACGGGAGTTCCTTCGCGCCGATATCCAGAGCTATCTGTCTGATACCGCCCGGTTCCCTGAACTCTTTCTTCACCGTTCCGGCATGGAGCATCACCAGCACGGACCCCTCGGAAGGGCTGGCGAGATATTGACGGAGCTTCAGGATGTCTTTCTTCAGCAGCTTCTGGACGTTCTCGATAACCACAAACTTTCTGCCTGAAAAGAAAGGCACCGTATTGAGGACGTCCAGTATCTGGTCGAAGGTCACGGAGTTCAGGTTCAGGATGTCGAATACCTCGAAACTGAACTCCCTCTCCCCCGGGGGAACGAGGTCCTTCAACAGCGAAATCGCCTCGGAATGAAGGAACGGGTCGGAGGACGACAGGATGTATCGGGATGCGGGCATCCCCTTCTTGAGTTCATCGAGGAAATTGCGGTAGCTCATTTGTAGATCAACATTCCGACAAGCTCTTCCGACAGGTCTTTCATCGCCCTTTCCTCGGCCAGGTCCCTGGCGGCCAGAAGGTTCGTGAGGTCGCCCGTTCCGGTGAGGGAAACTATGAAGGGGGAGCTGACATGCCTGGTCTCCCGGACCTTGCCCTCCGCGTCGGTCATGCTGAAATCGGCCTCCACTATCACCCGGTACTCCACCGTCACCCCTCCCTTTTCCGAAAGACTGATCATGTCAAACCTGGTGATCCTGCCGGTGAGTTTCAGTTGTGCCTCCGGGGTGACCAGGATGCCCTGTTTCGTAAATTCCTCAGCCAGGGCGCTGTAAAGCTTGTCCTGGAGCTTGGGCTCAAGGGTGGCATTATCGATCCGTCCGACATTTATCTGACTGAAGGGCAGTGAGGCATGCCTGTGGACACTGTAACCGCAGCCGCCCAGCAACAAAATAAGAGTCATCGCTGCAGCCTGAAGGATAATCCGTGTCCCTTTATTCATCCGTCTTGTTCATCCGATCACAATATTGACGAGTCTTCCCCGCGCCACGATGACCTTCCTGACCTGCTTCGGGCCCACAAATTCCATTGTCCGCGTGTCATTGAGGGCGATCTTCTTTATCTCCTCTTCAGGCGTTCCCATCGGTATCATGAGCTTGCTCCGCAGTTTGCCGTTGACCTGTATGACAAGCTCCACCTGCTCTTCCCTGACAAGGTCTTCGTCCCAGGCCGGCCATTCCCTCTCCGAGACGGACGGTTCGTTGCCGATTGCCGTCCATAGTTCCTCGGCTATGTGAGGGGTGAAGGGTGAGAGAAGGAGAAGCGCTGTTTCTA
This sequence comes from Candidatus Sulfobium sp., assembly GCA_037381085.1. GTDB lineage: Bacteria > Nitrospirota > Thermodesulfovibrionia > Thermodesulfovibrionales > UBA6898 > JARRRD01. The sequence goes on along the minus strand of JARRRD010000070.1, from coordinate 10,533 downwards.
CCGAGAATTTGAACGCCTGCAGGTCTTTCCCCGGGGCCGGCTCGTGTCCCGTCAGCTCATTTGCAAGTTCCATCAGTGCGGCTATGGCGGTATTAAAATGATATTCGCGTTCGATGTCGGAAGTGACCTTCTTTATCGTCTGGTGGGTTTTTCTCAACAGGCTTCCCGCAGCCCCGGAGATGTCTTTGAGGTCCTTTTCCGCCGGGCACCATGAATCGACGCCTTTCAGAGATGAGAGGTTCTTGTGGACGATGCCCCATATCCTGCCCAGAAAACGGTAAGCACCTTCAACACCCTTGTCCGACCAGTCGAGGTCCTTTTCGGGCGGGGCTGCGAAGAGGGAGAAGAGGCGGGAGGTGTCCGAACCGTATCTGTCTATCAGATAATCGGGATCCACGACGTTTCCCTTGGATTTGGACATCTTCGCCCCGTCCTTTATGACCATGCCCTGCGTCAGGAGGTTGGCGAATGGTTCGCCGGAGCCGACGATGCCCAGGTCCCTCATGACCCTTGTGAAAAACCGTGAATACAGAAGGTGCAGGACGGCGTGTTCGACACCCCCTATGTACTGGTCGACGGGCATCCAGTAATGGACGGGCGATTCCGGATTGCGGATTGCGGCAGGGGGATCGATTTTCGAATCATCGAAACAGTAGGCAACAAAGTACCACGAGGAATCAAAAAAGGTGTCCATCGTGTCTGTTTCGCGCCGTGCGGGCCCTCCACAGACGGGGCACGAAGTATTGATGAAAGAAGACGACTCAAGGAGGGGGGATCCCCCCTTGCCGGTAACCCGGACGTCCTCGGGAAGGATGACGGGCAGGTCCCTTTCAGGGACCGGTACTATGCCGCATTTGTCGCAGTAAACGACAGGGATGGGCGTCCCCCAGTACCTCTGCCTCGAAATTCCCCAGTCCCTTAATTTGTAATTGACGACCTTCCTGCCCAGGTCCTTCTGCTCGATATAATCGGCGATCTTTTCCCTCGCCTCATCGCTCTTAAGGCCGCTGAAAGGCCCTGAACTTACCAGTACCCCCTCGTCTTCGAAGGCAGACTGCAAGGGGATCTTCCTCGATTGCCCGCTTTCCGCACTTTCAATAACCGTCCTGATCTCGAGGCCGTATTTCTTTGCAAACTCAAAGTCCCGCTGGTCATGGGCAGGCACCGACATGATTGCCCCCGTGCCGTATTCCATAAGGACGAAATTAGCGATATAGACCGGTATCCTTTCATCGTTTACCGGGTTGACGCAGTAACGTCCCGTGAAAAGTCCTATCTTTTCATCTGTCTTGCCGTAATGGGCCGTAATCCCTTCAAGGGCGGACCTGTCGTTCACGAGCTTCTCCGCAATGGGATGGGGCGGCGAGATGCAAAGGAAGGTCGCGCCGTAAAGTGTGTCGGGTCTGGTGGTAAATATACGTATACTGTCGTCCGTTCCGTCCACCCTGAAGTCGACCTCCACGCCGTGGCTCTTTCCGATCCAGTTCTCCTGCATCAGGACCACCCTTTCGGGCCACCCCTTGAGGTCAGCGCACCCCTCCAGAAGCTCTTCGGCATAATGGGTGATCTTCAGGAACCACTGGAAGAGTTCCTTCTGGACGACGACGCTGTCACACCTCCAGCAGCGGGTATCTATCACCTGCTCATTGGCCAGGACTGTCTCGCAGGAAGGGCACCAGTTGACATAAGAGGATTTCCTGTAAGCCAGCCCCTGTTCGAACATCTTGACGAAAAACCACTGGTTCCAGCGATAATATGCCGGACTGCACGTGGTCACTTCCCTGCCCCAGTCATAGCTGAGCCCGAGTTTATTGAGCTGGGTCTTCATGTAACTGATGTTTTCGTAAGTCCATTTGGACGGGTGGACCGAGTGCTTGATCGCGGCGTTTTCTGCCGGGAGGCCGAAGGAGTCCCACCCCATGGGGTGGAGTACGTTATAGCCCTGCATCTTCTTGTACCGCGCGATGACGTCGCCGATAGCGTAATTCCTTACATGGCCCATATGTATCTTTCCCGAGGGATAGGGGAACATCTCAAGGCAGTAGAATTTCTTCCGGGCGGTACCGGTCCGCGTCTGGTAAAGTTTCCTTTCAGCCCAGTACTTCTGCCATTTTGGTTCAACTTCTTTAGGGTCGTATCTTTCTTCCAAGGCCAAATCCTCCAACCGAATTAACGACGAGGGGAAGTTCCCTCACGGCAAAACATATATCGAGGCCGCGCGTCTTACAAATTAGCATAACCGGCTATAATGTTGCAATGAAGTACTTAAGAACCGTGAGTCGTGAGTCGTGAACCGTGGGGACTTGATAGTACCGGTTTACCGCAAAGACGCAGGGCGAACCACCGGCTAGAATTTGGCGCCGAGGTCGGGGAAGAGGGCTGAGAGCATTCTCAGGTTGTTCGTGAGCAGCAATACTCCGAATCCGATCAGGAGGAGGCCGCTGACTGCCATGACGACTTTCATGTATCTGCGGATCTTGGCAGAATAGCTGAGGAAGGAATTGAAGGCCAGCGCCGCCAGGAAAAAAGGTACGGCGAGACCAAGCGAATATACCGCGAGCAGTCTGATACCGTAGAAGGCCGAGCCCTTGGAACTTGCGTAGACCAGGATCGTTCCCAGGATCGGTCCGATGCACGGCGTCCATGCAGCGGCAAATGTCATGCCGACCAGGAAAGATCCGATGTAGCCTGCCGGTTTCCCGCTCATATGGAACTTCCTCTCCCTCGTGAGGAAGTCCAGTCTTATGACACCTGAGATGAAGAGCCCGAAGATTATCACCAGAATGCCTCCGCCGATCCTTATCCACTCCTGGTAATTGAAGAAGAACCTGCCTACCGCCGATGACGACGCGCCCAGGGCAATGAAGACCGATGAAAATCCAAGTATGAAGGTAATGGAGTTCATCGCCGTGAGAAAGCGTATCCTCTTCGACTCCGTCCCTTCTCTCAAGTCTTCAAAAGAGATGCCGGTTATAAACGAAACGTATGAGGGTACGAGGGGAAGGACGCAGGGCGACAGAAAAGACAACACCCCGGCCAGGAATGCAAGGGGGAAAGATACGTCCTTCATGGCTGACTGTCCGGAGGGACGGCGCAGTCGGCTGAGCTGCCCTTGATTTTTTCAACGGCGTGGGGCACCACTTCGAGTATCGCCTCCAGCCCCTCCTTTACGGCCTTGGGGCTGCCCGGAAGGTTTACGATAAGTGAACGTCCCCTGACTCCTGCAACGGCACGTGAAAGCATCGCACGCCTCGTCTTCTTCAAGCCTTCAAGCCTCATTGCCTCGGCGATTCCGGGCACCTCTCGCTCTATTACCTCCCGCGTGGCCTCAGGCGTCACGTCCCGGGGAGAAAGGCCGGTCCCTCCCGTAGTAAATATAACATCCACGAGTTTACTGTAATGTATCAGCTTCTCTTTTATCAATGCTTTTTCGTCGGGGATAATCTCATAATGCTTTACCTTGACGCCCATCCTGCTGAGGATGTCCCCTATTGCAGGTCCGCTGAGGTCCTCGCGTTCACCCCGTGAACCCTTATCACTCATGGTAATTACCGCAGCGGTGAGAGCAGGATTACTCAATTGTCATTCCTCCATAAGAAAGCCGGCACGAGTGGTTGCAATCAAGCCTGCAAGATCACCTCGCCGACCCGTATTTCGTCGCCTTCCTTAACCACTCCGCCCTTAAGGACCCTGATAAAAATTCCCTCCTTCGGCATGACGCAGTCGCCGGCCTGATAGTAAATGGCGCACCGGCTATGACATTCCTTGCCGATCTGGCTGACTTCGCCCAGGACTTTATCCCCGATGGCCATTACCGTTCCAACGGGCAGAGACACAAGATCCAGGCCGCTTGTAGTAATGTTTTCGGCGAAATCTCCGGGAGATACGTCAAGCCCCAGATCACGCATTTTTTCTATGCTTTCCAACGCGAGGAGGCTGACCTGCCTGTGCCATTCGGAGGAAGCGTGGGCGTCCCCTTCGATCCCGTATTCCTTGCGCAATGGGAATAAAAATAGACAGTCTCACCCCGGCGCAGAAGAAATATCTCAGCAGCTGGGAGATGGGAACGTAGGGGGCTCGACTATAGGATTACCGGAACGATTACTGCATCGGTGCTAAGGGGATATCGTGCCGGTAATCCTATAGTCGAGCCCCCTACGTTCCCATCTCCCAGCTGCTGAGATATTTCTTCTGCGCCGGGGTGAGACTGTCTATTTTTATTCCCATGGACTTCAGTTTCAGTTTCGAGATGTGGCTGTCGATCTTATCGGGAACACTGTAAACTGTCTTGTCCATCTTCTTATAGTTCCCGGCCATGTATTCGGCGCACAACGACTGGTTTGCGAAGCTCATATCCATTACCGCCGAGGGATGACCTTCGGCAGCGGCGAGATTGATCAGACGCCCTTCGCCGAGAAGATAGATTCTCTTGCCGTTTTTCAGCGTATACTCTTCAACAAAATCCCTGATCTGCCTTCTGGACCTGGCCATCTTCCTGAGGGTCCCGATAGAAATTTCGACGTTGAAATGTCCCGAATTGCAGAAAATGGCACCGTCTTTCATCAGGCGGAAACAGTCCCCGAATATGACATCGATGTCGCCGGTCGCAGTGACGAATATGTCACCCAGTCTGGCGGCATCCTTCATGGGCATGACTTCGAAGCCGTCCATCGTTGCCTCAAGCGCCCTAAGGGGATTTACCTCGGTGACGATTGTACGTGCACCCATGCCTTTGGCCCTCATGGCGATGCCCCTGCTGCACCAGCCGTAGCCGGCCACAACGAATATCGAGCCGGCGATCAGCCTGTTTGTCGCCCTGAGGATGCCGTCCATGGTAGACTGTCCCGTGCCGTAACGGTTGTCAAAGAGGTATTTAGTGTAGGCATCGTTCACCGCAATGATGGGGTATTCAAGGACGCCTTTTTCCGCCATTGCGCGCAGCCTGATTACGCCGGTGGTGGTCTCTTCCGTACCTCCTATGATGTTTTTCAGAAGTTTCTTCTCCTTCGTGTGGATCGTGGAGACGAGGTCGGCGCCGTCATCCATTGTGATGTTGGGCTTTGCTGACAGGGCGGACATGATGTGTTTATAGTAGGTCTTATGGTCTTCTCCCTTGATGGCGAAGACCGGAATCCCGGAGTTCCTGACCAGGGAAGCTGCAACGTCGTCCTGGGTGCTCAAGGGGTTCGAAGCGCAGAGATAGACATCGGCACCGCCTGCCTTGAGAGTTTCCATCAGGTTCCCCGTCTCGGTTGTGACATGAAGGCAGGCCGCAAGTTTCAGGCCTTTGAGGGGTTTTTCCCTGGTGAACCTTTCTTTTATGCTCTTCAGCACAGGCATCTCCCGGGCGGCCCACTCGATCCGCAGTCTGCCCTTAGCGGCCAGCTTGATATCCTTAACGTCGTGTTTGATCATGAAACCTCCTTGACTGCAGGGGAGGGAAGGAGTTCCCCTGCCCTAAATTTTCGATGTCAAAGGACGCAATTGCTGCATCCCTGTTATCTTTGTCTTACAGGCCCGCCTCCCTCCTCAATGCAGCGGCCTTGTCCGTCCTTTCCCACGAGAAGTCCGGATCATTCTTTCCGAAGTGGCCATAGGCGGCCGTTTTACGGAATATGGGACGCCTGAGATTCAGGCTGTCGATAATCCCTTTGGGGGTGAGATCGAAGTTCTTTCTGATGAGGGGGACTATCTTTTCATCCTCTATCTTTCCCGTCCCGAAGGTATCGACGAGGATTGAAACCGGGTCCGGGACGCCGATTGCGTAAGCAAGCTGGACCTCCGCCCTTTCCGCTATGCCCGAGGCAACGATATTCTTGGCTATATACCTTGAAATGTAGGCGCCCGAGCGGTCTACCTTCGTAGGGTCTTTGCCCGAGAAGCAGCCGCCCCCGTGGCTTCCCACCCCGCCGTAACTGTCTACGATGATCTTCCTGCCCGTAAGTCCCGTGTCTCCCATCGGACCACCTACGACAAAACGGCCTGTCGGGTTGATGTAATATTTTATGGACTCCTCATCGAGAAGTTCCTGAGGTAAGACGGGTTTTACAACTTTCTCGATTATGTCCTCCTTGAGGTCCTTCAGGTGGACATCAGGGCTGTGCTGCGAGGACACCACAACGGTGTCTATCCTGATGGGTTTTCCGTCGCGGTATTCTATCGTCACCTGTGATTTGCCGTCGGGCCTGAGATAGGGCAGGATCTCCTGCTTCCTTGCCTCCGACAGGCGCATGGCTATCTTGTGGGCCAGCATGATGGGCAGCGGCATCAACTCCTCGGTCTCGTTGCAGGCGAATCCGAACATCAGCCCCTGGTCACCCGCGCCCCCGGTGTCAACTCCCATAGCGATGTCCGACGATTGCTGATCGATAGACGTGATGACAGAACATGTCTCATAGTCGAAGCCGTATTTCGCACGGGTATATCCTATGTCCCTGATTGTCTGCCTCACTATATCCGGTATATGCACATAGCACGTGGTGGAAATCTCTCCGGAAACGAAGGCGAGCCCTGTCGTCACCAATGTTTCACAGGCGACCCTCGCTACAGGGTCCTGCCCGATAATGGCATCCAGAATGGCATCCGATATCTGGTCCGCTATCTTGTCGGGATGGCCTTCCGTGACCGATTCGGACGTAAAAAAGTAGTCCTTTTTTGCCATGGGGTTTTCTCCTTTCGAGTAAGCTAAGTTAATAGTGTAACTTTTTTGCCTCAAAAAAA
>JARRRD010000070.1:1576-3801 GCA_037381085.1 Candidatus Sulfobium sp. | reverse complement strand
CAGGGCTGCGCCGTTCTGGTAAAATTCACTGTAGAGGAGGGAGACATGAAAAAAATTCTCGTTGCGCATGACGGCTCCAAACCGTCTGAAAAGGCCATGAGAAGGGCATTCGAGATTGCGGGAAAATTCGGGTCGTCGGTCACCATTGTATCGGTGATACCGGATTTTTATCTTGCGGACATCATGGAGACGGACAGAGCACGGATCGTGAGAACACTTACCGACGATGCAAAAAAGATGCTGGAGAGGATCAAGAGCAGGCATCAAGGGTCGCACCCGCTGAAGACCGTGCTGAAAAAGGGCAACCCCGCTGAGGTGGTCATCGAAGAGGCACGGAAGATGAAGGCAAGCCTGATCATTACCGGCTCTCACGGACGGCACGGCGCCCAGAAATTCCTGCTGGGCAGCGTTTCTTCAAAAATCGTCGACCACGCCGACTGTTCGGTCCTCGTGGTGAAATAGACACTGGTTAAACGGGGAAAAGCATTTTACCGCAGACGGCCGCAGACTGAGGGCAGACTTCTGCATTCTGCGTTCTTACTTCCTACTTGTTTATGAACTCCCGCAGTGCGTCTTCAAATTTCACCGGCCTGAAGCCGAAATTTTTTTCGACAGCGTCGATATCGCAGATATTGTCCGTTTCGAGAAGCCTCAGCTGGTCGGACGTAACAGGCGGAGAAGGAAGAATATTTTCCAGCAGGGACGCCGAAAATTTCATGAGACCCATGGGTATCCTCAAGACCGTTTTCCTGCGTCCGAGCGCCTCGGACATTATTTCCAGCATCCTGCTGTAAGTGAGTTGCTCCGGTCCGCCTATTTCGTAAGTCGAGAGATATTTCTCAGGGGCGTCAATCACGCTGCCGATGCATCTTAACCAGTCCTTGATATAGATGGGCTGAAATCTTGCATTGCCCTTGCCGGGGACCGGAAGGAAAGGGGAGAGTTTGATAATGTCGACCATTTTTCTGGTAAACCCGTCCCATGGGCCTATTATCAGCGACGGCCTGAAAACAGTAAAACCCAGGCCGCTCTGTTTAACGATCTCTTCCGCTTCCGCCTTGGTTTTCAGGTAGCCCGACCAGGAGCCCCTGTCCGCACCGAGCGCCGACTGATAGAAGAAATGCCTGACGCCTGCACGCTTCGCCTCATGGACAAGGTTCGAGGTGCCTTCGGTGTGAACGGCCCGGAAAGTCGACTTCCCCTTTTCTTCGATAACCCCAACGAGATGAATCACGAGGTCGTCGCCGGCAAGGACGCCTTTAAGGGTGTCCGGCGCAGTTATATCGCCCGTAACTGTTTCGATCCCCCTGGCCGAAAGACGTTCTCGTGCTCTGGCCGAACGGACCAGGCACTTGAGCCGGTGGCCTTTTGCCGAAAGATCGTTGACAAGATGGCTGCCTACGAAACCGGTTGCTCCCGCGATGAATATCATAACGTCCCTCCGTTCTTTTTTCAGGAGACATGATCATTTTTATTGCCCCGGATTCTCTGTGCCTGCGTGTCTCCGTAGTTATTCGCCAACGGACTGCGGGCTTCGGCCTGTCAGTTCCAAAAGCTTGCTGTAAGACGCCTCTTCGATCTCCTTGTGGATACTGTTCCCATGGGCGTCCATAGTGACTATTGCGGGAAATTCTCTTATTTCAAGGAGCCACATGGCCTCGGCAGGCCCGAACTCCTCCAGTTTCCAGACGCCGAGCGTTCCGGTAATCCTGTCTGCGAGAAAGGCGGCGGCGCCTCCGATGGTATGAAAATATACGCAGGAGTGCTCCTGGAGTGCCTGCAGGGTCTTCTCACCCATGCCGCCTTTGCCCATAATCCCCCTTATGCCGTATGTTTCGATTATCGCCGGCGTAAACATTTCAACACGGACGCTCGTTGTCGGACCCGCTGACAAGGCCCGGAATTCGCCGTCGAGTTTTTTCATGACGGGCCCGCAATGATAGATTACAGACCCGGTCAGATCGAAGGGAATGTCTTCCTTGCGCGGCCTGTCTTCGAAGAGGTACCTGTGAATCCTGTCCCTGCCGGTCATGACCTGTCCGGTAATCGACACGATGTCGCCCGCATTCAGAGCGCTCGCATTCTCCCTCGACAAGGGAAGAGAAACAGGCTTTACCATATCAGCCTGCCGCGCCTTGTCGCCCAGCAGCCTACCGACACGTCAACGAAGTAGGATGCCGGATGACGGTGGTTGATGCCTATTTTTACCCCAAGCGCCGTAGTTC
>JARRRD010000070.1:0-1506 GCA_037381085.1 Candidatus Sulfobium sp. | reverse complement strand
TCGTTTACCTCTTTCAGGATTCTCTCCTCGAGAGCGGACAGGCCGCCGATCTTGTTTCCGTCGCCCAGCTTCCTCATGAGCTGTTTCCTGGCAAGTGCCGTGACCTGGTCCTTTGCCGCTCCGACGCCGACCCCGATAACGTAAGGCGGACAACCTTTCCCCTGGGCCTTCTGCACCGTATGGAGTACGCATTTCCGGACGCCGTCGAGGTCCCGCTGTGCATTCAGATCTTCGAGGGGTAATTTATATGTCCGGCCGACATTTTCGCAGCCCCCGCCTTTCAGCATAAGGTCGATAAGGAGGGTGTTGCCGTCCGTCTCCTCAATATAAACAATCGGAAAACCGGCCCCGGTGTTGTCCCCCGAATTTTCGTCGGTGAGCACATCGACGGCGTTCGGTCTCAAAGGGACCTTTACAGTGGCGACCCGGGTTGCGTCAATGATGGTCTCCCTCAGGTCGCGCTGGCTCAGGCCCAGGGGCACCTTCACGTAAAAGACCGGCACTCCGGTATCCTGACATATCGGCCGTACCGTTTCCCGTGCAAGCCTGATATTTTCCAGCATGACCGACAGGCAGGAGGTCGCAGGAGAACCTTCCTTCTCCCGCGAGAGGGCGGCCTTCACCGCCTCTTCTACATCCGGCGGCAGCGAGGTGGCGACTTTTCTGTAAAGTTCGACAACACCGTCACGAAGTTTCAGCAAGTCTCATCCTCATTTCCTTGAGGTAGTCGATATGCCTGATCTCCTGTTCCATCATCTCCTTGAATACGACCCTGGCATTGCTGTCCGGGGCCTCCCTGGAAAACTTGTGGTACAGGTTGTAAGCCTTGCCTTCTATTTCCAGTGCCCATGCCAGGGCGCCGAGATCATCTATGAAATTGTGCTCCTCCAGTTTCGACTCGAGGTCCTTAAGCGGGATGCCGCCCTCGGCGACCGGAGCCGCGGCCTTCTGCTTGAACTCTTCGAACCCCTCAATGTCGCGGTCGTCCTGGATTGAGAGGTAAAGGGACTGGATGTATTCCACGTGCTGTTCTTCCCATTCGGAAAGGTCTCTGAAGGTCTGTTTTGCCACCGGGTCCATGGCTTTTCGGGCAGCCTCGGAATAAAAATCATGAGTGCCCTTTTCCATGAGCAAAGCCTCCATAAGCGACTGAAGCAGATCCTCTTTTCCCGTCACCATAAACACATCTCCTTTCCGTTTTTTGTAAGGTGTACCCCGATTTAAAGATATTAATATGATACAATGTTCTGCTGAAAATAGCATTTTTGCAGAGGCTGCAGACAAGAGCAGACCGGCAAGCCTGCAAGCTGACAAGCCGGCAATCCCAGGAACAGGCAAGAGGTTGGACGTTAGAGGTGAGAGGCAAGGCACGGATCACGCATCAGGACCCACTGTTCACGATTTACGGACCGCGGACGGATTTTCTAAGTTAAATATTTACAAAAACTTCCGTTTTATGCTATTTTGGCTGGTATGAATATTCTTGTTGATGAGAATTCGACCCGG
>JARRRD010000069.1:0-11166 GCA_037381085.1 Candidatus Sulfobium sp. | reverse complement strand
GCAGACCGCTCCTTCATATAAGGGGTAGGAGTCTTTGATGTAGATTCCCACCATATAAGCCCTGCTCTTATCGGTTGGGGTATAGGCCTTGTCCTTCAGGCTTTTGGACGGCTGAACTGTTGCAAAGCCGTCCGCTTCCAATTTGCGTATTCCCTTCATGAATTGTTTGATCGCCGGACTTCCTGCCGGACCTGCCGTTACGATACCCGTCAGGGGCTTGGGATAGCCGAAGTACCGGCTTACAATTGTCGCGGCCTGTTCTTTGGAAAGTTTAGGCGCACATGAAAGAAGCGCGCCCGTGACGCATAAAAAGAGAAAGACCTTGAGTTTCCTCACATGAATTCCTTTCTCATTTCCCACGTAAATTGCCGACGGGCACGCAGAAATTGTTCACGGAGATTCGGAGGCGAACAGCCCGGTACTCAGATAACGCTCTCCCCGGTCCGGCAGAACGACGACCACCTTCCTGCCCTTTCCCAGTTTCCCTGCGACTTTCAATGCCGCCCACATTGCGGCGCCGGAAGAGATGCCGGGGAGTATCCCCTCTTTTTTTGCCATTTCCCTCGCCGTTCCGGCTGCGTCATCATCGGTGACCGTTATTATTTCATTGAAGATCTTTGTATTGAGAACCCCCGGGACAAACCCCGCCCCTATGCCCGCTATCTTATGGGGCCCCGCCTTGCCGCCCGACAGGACCGGCGAAGCCGCGGGTTCAACTGCGGCTATCCATATCGACGGATTCTGCTCCCTCAGTGCTTCACCTACCCCCGTTATCGTACCGCCTGTTCCCACGCCTGCCACGAAACCGTCGGGAGGGGCCGCAAGGTCATTCAGGATTTCGACAGCGGTGGTCCTCCTGTGCACCCCCGGGTTGGAGGCGTTTTCGAACTGCTGGGGCATAAAGTAGTCCGGGTTCGCCCTCGATATTTCAGCCGCTCTTTCGACTGCGCCGGCCATGCCCTTCCTGCCCTCCGTCAGGACGAGTTCCGCGCCGTATGCCTGGAGGAGCTGTCTCCTCTCCATCGACATGGTGTCGGGCATGGTGAGGATGAGGTTATACCCCTTTACGGCGGACACCATCGCCAGACCGATACCGGTGTTGCCGCTCGTCGGCTCTATAATAGTGCCTCCCGGACTTAATTTACCGTCCTTCTCGGCGGCCTCAATCATGGAAAGCGCGATCCTGTCTTTCACGGACCCGCCGGGATTGTTTCCCTCGAGTTTGGCCCAGACCTCTGCATCGTCCCCGGCGGTCAGATGATTGATTCTCACCAGAGGGGTATTCCCTATCAGATTCAAGACATCCGGATGTAATTTCATGGTCCCTCCCCCTGCATTTATAGCAAAATTATAGCACAACGTGCCCGGCGGCATTTCCAGAAAAACGGAAAATAGTGTAAAATTCCTGCTGATGGCTGTCGATATTGTCAAGGCATCCGGTCTGCCCCAGAAGTTCGATATGCGCAAACTTGCCGATTCGCTGATGCGGTCCGGTGCGCCAGAAGAAGTCGCGCTGGATATTGCAAGGAAAGTCGAGAAGAAGATCCCGCAGGAGGCGAGCACAAAGGCGGTCTTCAGGATGGCCAAGAGACTTTTGAGGCGTTACAACCGTGTCTCGGGAATGAGATATTCCCTGAAGAATGCGCTCTATGCCCTCGGCCCTGCCGGCTACAGGTTCGAAAAATACATGGCGCGCATTCTCAGGGCGCACGGGTATTCGACAGAGGTAGACCAGATCATGGACGGTTACTGCGTTAAGCACGAAGTGGATGTCCTGGCAATCAGGAAGGGGGAGCACTTCGTCATCGAATGCAAGTACCACAGCGACGGCGGGACGGCGACGGACGTAAAAACCGCGCTTTACGTGCATTCGAGGTTTGTCGATATCAGGAAGGCCTGCGACCTGAAGCCGGGTCATCCCGCAGGTGTTCATTATGGAATGCTCGTTACGAATACCAGGTGCACGACGGACGCGATCAAATATGCCGAATGCGTCGGGCTCAGGGTGATGAGCTGGAAGTATCCGGAAAAGGAGAGCCTTGAGAGAATAATAGAGGGCAGAAGGCTCTACCCGGCGACGATACTTCACTCTGCGCGTAAAAGGACTCTGGAGGCCCTTTTCAGTCACGATATCATCCTGGCCCAGGACGTCGCCGGCATGGACGAGCGGGTGCTGGCCAGGAGAAGCGGTCTCGATCACGAAACCGCCCGGGTATTGAAAAGGGAGGCCGAAGAGCTCTGTCCCTGCGAGTAGTGTCGGAGGGGGTTCATTCCCCTCAACCCGGGGTTTGTGCTATCTTAAGTGGCGGGCGAAGATCCGCTTCGGGCCGCAGCGTTAACGGAGCTGAAGGAGCCCGGCGCACAATAACATTCTGGAGGAAACCATGCAAGAGACAAAGATCGTACTCTCCGACAGGGACATCCCGAAACAGTGGTACAACATAATGGCGGATATGCCCAATCTTCCGAAGCCGCCGCTTCACCCCGGAACGAAACAACCGGTGGGGCCCGACGATCTGAGTGCAATTTTTCCGATGGCCCTCATCGAACAGGAAGTCACGACCGAGAGGTGGATCGACATACCTGAAGAAGTCCTGCAGGTTTACAGCCTCTGGAGACCATCTCCCCTTTACCGTGCGCACAGACTCGAAGCTGCACTCGGGACGCCCGCAAGGATCTACTATAAATATGAGGGTGTCAGTCCGGCCGGAAGCCACAAGCCCAACACGGCCATACCGCAGGCGTATTACAACAAGGCTGCGGGAGTAAGGAAAATAGCTACCGAGACCGGGGCGGGACAGTGGGGTTCGGCGCTCTCCCTTGCGGGCAGTCTTTTTGGCATCGATGTAACGGTATTCATGGTAAAGGTCAGTTACAGCCAGAAGCCCTACCGCAGGATCATGATGGAGACATGGGGCGGGACTGTCCATGCCAGTCCTTCCAACCTGACCAATTCCGGCAGAAAGATACTTGAAGCCGACCCGGACAATGAGGGAAGCCTCGGAATAGCGATCTCGGAGGCGGTCGAGGTCGCGGCCACTAACAGCGATACAAACTACGCCCTGGGTTCGGTCCTGAACCACGTCCTCCTGCACCAGACCGTCATCGGACTGGAGGCGAAGAAACAATTCGAGATCGCCGGGGATTACCCGGATGTCATCGTCGGTTGCTGCGGAGGAGGCAGCAATCTGGGAGGAGTGAGTTTCCCTTTCCTTCAGGACAAGATCAACGGGAAAGATCTCAGGATCGTCGCCGTCGAACCGACATCATGCCCGACCCTGACAAAAGGCGAATTCAGATACGACTTCGGCGACACCGCCGGCCTTACCCCCCTGTTGATGATGTACACCCTCGGTCATGACTTTGTACCCCCCGGGATACATGCCGGCGGGTTGAGATACCATGCCGACTCCCCCCTGATCTGCCAGCTCTATCACGACAAGCTCATCGAGGCCATTGCCCACAAGCAGACAGCCGTTTTCGAGGCGGCCATCCAGTTCGCGAAGACCGAGGGGATCATCCCGGCGCCGGAGAGTTCACATGCTATCAGGGGTGCTATCGACGAGGCCCTGAAGGCGAAGGAGGAGGGAAAGGAGAAGACGATATTCTTCAACCTCAGCGGCAACGGCTACCTGGATCTTGCGGCTTACGAGAATTACCTGTCCGGGAAACTGGTTGACTACGAGTATCCCGAGGAAAAGATAAAGGAAGCCCTGGACAGATTGCCTGTCGTCTAGGTTAAATATTACAATATACCAGCGGAATTTCCGCTGGTATATTGTATGGTCAAAGTAAAGATCTGCGGTATTACGAACCTCGAAGATGCCGAGGCTGCCGTCGACTTCGGGGCCGATGCACTGGGGTTCGTGTTCTTTGAGGACAGTCCGCGTTTTGTCCCCCCCGAAACAGCGGCGGCCATAATCAGGTCCCTTCCCTCGTTCGTCGCATCCGTCGGCGTATTTGTAAACGAAAGACGGGAAAATATTGAATCGGTATTGTCTTCTACCGGCATCGACGTCATTCAGCTCCATGGTGAGGAGACCCCGGAAATGTGCATGTTCTCACGGCGTGTGGTGAAAGCGATCAGGGTGAAGTCGCTCGAAAGCCTTGCGCCCCTTGAAGAGTTCAGAAACCTGGTGTCCGCGTTTCTCCTGGACACCTATGCCCCGGACGCCCTCGGGGGGACCGGCAGGATCTTCAACTGGGACGTGGCCCTTGAGGCAAAACAGTTCGGCAGGGTCATCCTTGCGGGCGGCCTTACTCCCGATAATGTGGCGGCTGCAGTCGGCCGTGTGGGCCCGTACGCTGTCGACGTGAGCAGCGGCGTCGAGCTCCGGAAGGGGAAAAAGGACCACGAAAAAATGAAGCGCTTTATCGGAAGGGCGAAGACGACGCTGTAACGACGGACTCTACGGCTTAACGGTCTTCCCTTTTTCCGACGAAACCCGTATTACCGTTTTGACGTTCCCCCGGGGGTTGAAGTCGCCGACCACCTCGAGGAATCGTGGTTTCAGTTTGCGGCTGAGTTCAGCATATATCCTGTTCGTTGCCTCTTCATGAGAGATGGAAGTATCCCTGAAGGAATTGAGGTACAGCTTTAAGGCCTTGAGTTCGACGATCTTCCTGTCGGGGATGTAGCGTATGATGATCGAGGCGAAATCGGGATATCCCGAACGCGGACAGAGACAGGTGAATTCCGGAAATGTAATATGTATCTCGTAGTTCCGCTCGGGAGACGGGTTTTCCCACATCTCGATCTTGGCGCCTTTGACCGCACGCTGTCCGTATTTCATATTGAAATCTACCATTAGGAGGGAAACTTTGTAAAGTTTGGGGGCGAAAGTATGCTTGACAAAGATATTTCTCTTTTAGTATGTTACTAACTAGGAACAATTCTCCTGATTGAAAATCCCTCATGGATATTTACATCTACCGGGAATAGTGAACCCTAAAAAGTAACAACCCTAGCGAGGAGTATATTATGGGAAACATCTCGATTTCCGAACTGAAGGAAAAGACTATAGACGAGCTGACCGATGTGGCGAAGGAGCTGAAGGTTGAAGGTGCGGCCGGCCTGAGGAAACAGGACCTCATCTTTGCGATCCTGCAGGCGCAGGCGGAGAAAACTGGCAACGTGTTTTCCGCAGGTGTCCTCGAAATACTCCCCGACGGGTTTGGATTTCTGAGGTCGCCGGATTACAGTTATCTCCCGGGACCGGACGATATATATGTATCCCCTTCGCAGATCAGGAGGTTCAATCTGAGGACCGGCGACCTCGTTTCCGGGCAGATAAGACCTCCGAAGGAATCGGAGCGCTATTTCGCCCTTCTCAAGGTCGAGGCGATCAACCACGGATCGCCCGAAGGAAACGTAAAGAGACCCCTTTTTGATAACCTTATACCCTATTACCCCACTGAAAGAATCAAGCTCGAGTATGACACTACGGACTATTCCACGAGGGTAATGGAACTCATCACCCCTATAGGTATGGGGCAGAGGGGCATGATCGTGGCGGCCCCGCGGACAGGCAAGACGATGCTGCTCCAGTCTATCGCCAAGTCGATGAGGAAAAACCACCGGGATATACATCTCATCATCCTCCTCATCGACGAGCGTCCCGAAGAGGTTACCGACTGGAAGCGCCAGGTCAACACGGCAGAGATTATCAGTTCAACCTTTGACGAGCCCCCGCAGAGGCATTGCCAGGTGTCGGAGATGGTGATCGAGCGGGCGAAGCGGCTGGTGGAGAGCAAGAAGAATGTGGTGATACTCCTTGACAGCATCACCCGGCTTGCGAGGGCCTACAATGCGATCATGCCCGCCAGCGGAAAGGTCCTCTCCGGCGGACTCGACTCCAACGCCCTCCAGAAGCCCAAGAGGTTTTTCGGCGCCGCCAGGAACATCGAAAACGGCGGAAGTCTTACGATACTGGCGACGGCCCTCGTGGATACGGGAAGCAGGATGGACGATGTCATCTTCGAGGAATTCAAGGGGACCGGCAACATGGAACTGCACCTCGACAGAAAGCTTGTGGACAAGAGGATATTCCCCACGATAGACATAAACGGATCGGGGACGCGGAAGGAAGAACTCCTCGTCGACAGGGACGTGTTGAACAGGATGTGGATACTGAGGAAGGTCCTCAACCCCCTGAGCACGGTAGAGAGCATGGAATTTCTCCTCGGAAAACTCACCGGCACCAAGACCAACAAAGATTTTCTCGATATGATGAACAAATAACCTTTCATGGAAGACATAGGGAGAGCCAAGAGATACCTGCTCTTCGGGGCTATCATCGGCGGCATCTTAAGCCTTTCGATAACATTGCTTATGGACACTTTTTACGCGGATGTCTTGAACGGTACCTGGCGCGACGCGATTGCAAAGGACCTGAACACCTTTCTCGCGCTGGGTGTTTCCTCATCGAGCTTCATCGTATATATCACGTACGGCTTTGTTCTGGCCATCATGACTGCCTTCGGTGCCTTTATGGGCTTTATCTTTTCATTCTTCCTCTACAAATTTTTTGAGTTTCTAAGCAGCAAATGAAACGGCTGCAACTGGATGACGACGGCCACTGCTTCGCCTGCGGAAAACGAAATCCCCGCGGGCTGCAGCTGGATTTCAGGAATGAAAACGGCCGTACGGCTGCGGATTTTCTGCCGCATAAGGAACATCAGGGGTTTAAGGATATTGTGCACGGCGGCATCATTGCCACCGTTCTGGACGAGGCAATGGTCAAGGCGGCTCTCTCGACGGGAATTCAGGCCGTCACCGCCGAGCTGACGGTAAGGTTCAAGAGTCCTCTCCTGACCTGGGAGTATGCTACCGTGATGGCGGAGTTAAGCAGACCGGAGGGAAGAGTGGTGGAGACTTCGGCCAGGATGCTAAAGAGAGACGGGACCCTGGTGGCAGAGGCCCGGGCCAAACTTCTGAGAAATGAGTAAGAAGAGACTGTCCTCTTTTCTGCACGGCCTGCTTGAGGAAAATCAGAAGTCGATCGTACTCCTGCTTCTCATCATTACCGCCGTCGGCGCGATCCTGGGCTACAGATATTACAGGTATACGCGGTATGACCCTGATTTTTGCAAATCCTGCCACATGATGCGGGAGGCCTACCGGTCATGGCGGGTGAGCAAGCACAGGGACTTCCCCTGTCAGAGGTGTCACGAAATGAGTATTCTCGAACAGAACAGGATGCTCGTCGCCTACGTGGTCAAGGGGGGGAAGTCGGCACATGAGAAACACGGGAGGATCTCTCCCTGGCGTGCGTGCAAGGAATGCCACCTGTCGGATGTCGAGCAGGGATCTGTCACGCTGAGCAAGTCTTACGGGCACGCGCGCCACGTGTTCATGCTCAAGATAAGCTGCAGCAAGTGCCACAGCAGCAGGCTCCACACCTTTGCGCCCAATGAGCAGGCCTGCGCAGAATGTCATGCCGACAAGGTCATACACGGCATAGGGGGCATGGCCGAGCTCTCCTGCCTCAAATGCCACAGTTACACCGAGGCGGCGCCCAAGATGATATCCAACGACAGGTGTCTCGGCTGTCACAAACATTATCCTTCTGCGGGGCCGATGTCGAAACTGAGATGCTTCGACTGTCATCATCCCCACGGCCAGATAATGCCGACCAGCGAGGACTGCCTGAAGAACTGCCACGGCACCGAACTGAAGGTCGGCCAGCACAGACTTCATATGACGCGGGCAAGGCTTAACTGTCTTGACTGCCACAAGGCCCACACGTGGTCGATAGGGAAGAAAGAGGCGAAGGGCCTCTGCGACCGGTGCCACGTGCTGAGAGACCCCGCCACGTTTATCTATTAGCCTGAAAGATTCACCACGGAGACGCTGAGACACGGAGTTGAACAGCAGGGAGAAAGGCTGGAATAAACTCCTCACCTCAGTGGAGACAAGAAATTTCCTGCATCCGGTCGTTTTCCCGGTGTCTCTGTGCCTCTGTGGTGAATGAACTGCCGCTTTTGGAATTATGGATCGTGGACATTGTGAATCAGAACAGTACCTGGCAAGGGGTCCCTTCCTTTTCGAATGCCTTCCTGAGTTCTTCTCCCTTTTGAGAAAAGAAGCTGTCCTTCATAGCCCACTCCATGCCGTATTTCCTGTATGTCCGGTCCGCGTAATGATAGTTCAGCCTGTCAATGAGCACATGTTCCACCTTGCCCTTAAGCGCGGTCACCAGCCCCTCGGCCCCGGGCAGTATCGGCGCGATCATGACAAAGGTCCGGACCCCTTCCGAGTGAAGCTTCTTCAGCGCCTCAATCCTCTTCTGCGACGGCGGCGCACCGGGTTCAAAGATCCTTCTTATCTTCTCATCAGCCGTGGTTATGGTGAACCTAACCTCTGCATCTTCCGATCTCTTTATTGTTTCCATGTCCCTCAGGACAAGAGGGGACTTGGTCTGGACCGTGAACGGCCAGCCGTTTTCCACGAGGACCTCAAGACATCTCTTCGTGATCATATATTTCTTTTCAAGTGGCTGATAAGGGTCGCACACTCCGCTTATCCAGACCCTCCCGACCTTTTTTCTCTTCACCTCGCGGGCCAGAAGCTCCGGGGCGTTTATCTTTACATCGACAAACTCCCCCCATCTCTCCTTGTGGCCGGTAAACCTCTTCATGAATTTCGCATAGCAGTAAACGCAGCCGTGACCGCAGCCGACATAAGGGTTCAGGGCATAATCGTATACCTGCGATTTGGAGAGGATATTCTTTGCTTCTGTCTCCGCGATCTTCATATGATAAACTTTATCACGACACCCCTGATTCTGAAAGATGAGGGAACTTTCAACTGTATCACCTTACGATTTCGTCCTTTTCCTGACATAATTAAAGAAAAAAGTATCTTTCGTTCCGGAGGCTGTCTTATGAAAGAGTACGATGTGATTGTTGTCGGCTCGGGGGCCGGGCTGCTTATTGTCGAGAAGGCGCTGGCCCACGACCTTTCGGTCGCCCTTGTGGACAAGGGCCCGCTGGGGGGGACCTGTCTGAACCTGGGATGCATCCCTTCCAAGATGCTCATCTACCCGGGCGACAGGGTTGCCGAAATAAGGGAGGCCGGAAAACTTGGTGTCTCTGCTGAGGTAAGAGAAATAGATTTTCTCTCGATCATGGAGAGGATGAGAAATACGGTGAGGAAAGGCGAAAGCCATATCCGCGAGGGGATCGGGCATACCGAGAACCTGGACTTCTACGAGGGCACGGGATATTTCGTGAAGGACTCAGTCATAGAGATCAACAGGGAGCAGATCAAGGGCAGGAAGATCTTCATCGCTGCGGGAGCACGCCCCCGCATTCCCTCCGTCAAAGGCATAGAGAAGGCGGAATATCTTACGAACGAGAGTGTTCTTCAGCTCCGGGAGAAGCCGAAGAGCCTCATTATTATCGGCGGCGGATACATAGGCGCAGAATACGCGCATTTTTTCTCTGCCATGGGCGTAAAGGTAGTGCTCCTTCAGAGCAACGCGCGTCTTGTGCCGGACGAAGAGCCGGAGATATCCGACCTCTTGAAAAAAGAGATGGAAAGATGGATGGACATTCGCACCGGGAGTCGGAAAAAATCATGATCGCAGCGGGGAGGGCATCGAATGCCGACCTTCTGAAGGTGGAAAACGGCGGCGTTAAAACGGACGAACGCGGCTACATCAAGGTGAATGAATACTTCGAGACCAGCAGAAAGAACATCTGGGCCTTCGGTGATGCCATCGGCAGGAAGATGTTCCGCCACGTGGCAAACCGGGAGGCGTCGCTCCTGTGGGACAATGTGGGTCACGACAAGAGGATTCCGATGGACTACCGATCCGCGCCACACGCTGTCTTCTCCTATCCCGAGATCGCCTCGGTAGGCCTGACTGAAGAGCAGGCGAGGCAGCAGTTTGATCCCGGCGAATTACTTATCGGGAAGGCAAAATACTCCGAGGTCGCCCGGGGCGAAGCCATGATGGAGGAAGAGAGCTTCGCGAAGGCCATAGTAAGGAGAGACGGCAAGATCCAGGGCTTTCACATTATCGGACCCCATGCCTCCACTCTGATCCAGGAAGTGATTAATGCCATGGCGAACGACCTGGATATATGGTCGATCGGCAAGGCCATGCACATACATCCGGCTCTGCCGGAAGTCATTGTGGCTACCTTCGGCAATCTCCAGCAGGTGGAATGAAGGGACAGTTATAAATGGAAATCGACTGCGGCTTCCAGCCTCTTGTTATCGCTCAGCTGTCCCATGTCAACGGGCTGACCCCCTGGCCTTTCTATTAGCCCTATGCCCACTTCTTTCCTATGGCGTCGAGTCCTGCCTGCCCGAGATCTTCAGGCGACATGACGATATGAAATTGCACATCCGCGTTGAAAGACAGGAACCATGGCTCCGTAAGCCCCGGGACTTTTGAAGGATCTGCAATGTCTACTATCATGATGGCTCCGCGCCGGCCGTCGTACTCTGTAAAGTAGACCGCCTCCGGCTTTGTCTCGTCGAGAATGCGCTTGATTTTTCCTCCCACGCTCCCGTCTTTCACCGCCTCGTTGAACTCCTTGTGGGGAATTTTCACCTGCATAAGCATTCTCATCTTGATTCTCCTTTCACTCAAAGGTCTCTCCGGAAAACATCGAAATACAACAATCTCGGCTGTACTGTTTACAGCATAGCGCAAAGAGCGGGATTGTCAAACGGAGTGAGATTCTCCTTTGTCATCGGATGCATATTTGAGGGTGCAGGCCATCCCGGCCTGCACCCATCTCAGCATTCTAATCCAGCTTCGGCCTTGGCGTCTGTTCTGTCGGTGCCGGCAGGATCGGATAATCAACCTTCGGCTGGACGCCCGTGGTCGTCTTCAGAAAGCCCTCAATCACATCAACTTGCCCGGCGGTCAGCGCGGCTCCCAGTTGCGCAGTCCCCATTATCTTTATTGCCTCTTTGAGGTCCCACACCTTGCCGGAATGGAAATAGGGCGGCGTGAGATCTACATCTCGCAATGAAGGAGCCTTAAAGACGTACTCATCCGATTTTGAGTGTGTTATCTTGTAGCGTCCGGTATCGCCGGCCATGATCTCCGCCGGGGGCCTCTTGACAAGGCCGAATGGGAAGTATGCCGCTCCGCCCATATTGATCCCGCCGTGGCAGCCGGCGCACCCCTTACCCATAAAGAGTTT
>JARRRD010000068.1:36894-67251 GCA_037381085.1 Candidatus Sulfobium sp. | reverse complement strand
TCCACATCGTCTGACACGTAAGCGTGGGAGATAGCATGGGGATTAGCCCATTTCTCGCACATGTCGAAATAAATGCCGTTTCCGCAGTTATGGAGACTTACCAGCGCCCCCATGTCCCTGATGGTGTCACAGAGCTTCTTGAGCGACGGCCCCTCGAACTTCTCCCACATCTCCTTGCCCAGTATGCTTTGGGAGCAGTAAAGATTGTCGTAGCAGACCGAGTGAGCACCGGCTTCGACCTGGGCCTTGGCGTAGTCAAGAAGCGTTTCGTCCATTGCTTGAAGCGCAGGGAGTACCGCATCGGGGTTTTCGATGAGGTCCATAAAGAACTTCTCCGGCCCACGCATCATGCTCATCACACCCAGCGAGCCATATACGAACCCCACGATCGCATGGGTCTTACCTACTTCCTTTGCAAGTCCGGCTATCATGTCGATGACGCTCTTCATCCGCTTGGTCTTCCTGGGGTCCATTTTGCAGATCTTCTTGTAGTCGTCGATGGTCTTGATGAAGGGGTTGTCATAGTTCGGATGAGCGGTGTCCATAACGGGGAAGAGCACCTCCTGCCCGAAATCCGCGGCTTCCACCGAAAGGTCCACCAGCGCCACGACACCGTCGTGGCCGATCATCTTGATGGCGTCGAGATGACCCTGCACCATCGCCTCCACATTGTCTCCAGTCGACCATTCGCCGTAAGTGATTCCGGAGAACCTGTGAGTCGCCCCGCAGACGAGGGGCGCGGCTGGTACCCGGTCAGGCTCGTTCTGAGTCAGGGTCGCTCCGACCCTTTCCAGACTCGTCATTTCATTCTTTGCCATTTTTACCTCCTCTTTTGCTGCTGTTCATGTTCCGTTCCCGTAATCGGAAACGTTGCCCGCTGTCAATCAATCAGGATCAGACCGCTCCAGACTATCTCCCTTTTGGGGGGTAATTCGAAGGGTAATCCCGCCTTCCTGCTCGTCTCAACGACGTCGATGCCCACTCCTTCCATGGAGGGTCTTGACTCATACGGTCTGCGGCACTGCTTGCCACCACAGGTCCCCGCACACTCGGGACAGAGCATGCATTCGCCTCCGATAAGACCGAGGGCGTAATGGAACCCGAGGGACATGGCCATTCCTTCCACCTCGTTTACGAGCTTGTTAAGTCGCACTGCCGCCAGTCTTACATTGTCGAAGTCCCCTGACGCATCCGTATCTCCCTTTGACTTTTTGGGATCTTTTTTCCCCGGCGTCATCAGAAACCTCAGCGCATCTTCCCTTTCATAGCTTCCCATTTCTCCGCTCAAGGAGGATCAGTGACTCGCTCGAGATCGTTCGCCGCACCCGTGGTGGTGCTTCCCAGGAACATCTCTTCCGCAATCCACAACTTCCTGAATGCGGCCGTTTTTGTTGTCTTCTTCATCACTTGCTCCAAACGTATGTTTTCGGGCGGTATTCCTTGGCATCCACCATGTTTTCATTGAGTACGACCCGTTTTTTCTTCCAGCATTTCGGGCACATATAGCGTGACCTGAACCCCCTGTCGGGCCCGGTATATCTCGTTTCCATATGTGCTCTGCAGGCCTTTGCGCCGCACTCCGGGCATATGTATTGGGCTTCTCTTCCACACTTGAAACACTTTTCCATTCTTCTTATCTCCTTTCTCTTAAGTAGTCAGTTTCTTGTAAATCAGGGGCAGCCTCGCAGGCAGCGTCTCGATATTATCGATAAGCGTATAATTCGCCTCGCCGTACATATAGGGAAGGTAGTCCCTGCTTTTCTTATCCACCGTGATGCAGAAGGAATTTATGCCTTTTCTTCTCCCCTCCCAGAGAGCCCTCCGCGTGTCTTCGACGGCGTAATCCGCATCACCGTAATCGATATCATAGGGCCTTCCGTCGGATAAAAGGATGAGAAGACGGACCTTGGATCCCTGCCGGGCCAGCAGGCTGTTTGCGTGCCTGATTGCTCCGCCGAGTCTTGTCTGCGCAATGGATCTGATGCTCTCGAAGCGCATCTTGACCTCGGCAGAAAAGTGCTCACCAAAGTCACGCACCACCATGAAGTCGACCTTGTCCCGGTAATGGGTGGAAAACCCGTATACAGCCCATTGATCGCCTATACTCTCGAGGGCTTCTGCCATGAGGACCAGACCTTCTTTCTCCACGTCGATTATCCTCTTTCCGGAGGGAAGTTCGTCTCCTGTGGAGTAACTCATATCCACCAGAAATGCCACCGAGACGTCCCGGAGGTTCTTCTCGCGACGGATGTATACCCTGTCGGACGGCGTCCTGCCGGCATGTCTGTCTACAACAGCTTCCACGACGGCGTCGAAGTCTATGTCATCACCTCGCTCTTCGCGGAAGAAACGCTTGACCCGGTCCGGCCGAAGCAGGCCGAAGTGTCTACGCAGGAGACTGACCAGCCCGTAGTTCTCTCCGATGGTCTTTTGGTAGAAGAGCAGGCTGGTTGCAGGCATGTCCATCTCCCGCACCCTGCACCAGTCTTTTCTGTAATCGTCGAGCTTCCTGTCCCACTCATCATAGTAGACGGACCGCCGGATGCGCTTCTCGGCCTCCATGTCCGCGATGACTTCGCGAACCTCCTCAAAGAGCTCATTCAGCCTGTCGGGATCTTTGATCTGCCAGAGCAGTTCTTCGGAGTCGATGGTCTGCGCCTCGCCTATCCGGTTTAGAGCAGCTTCCACGAGGTCCGTCGTGACTTCCTGATGCCTGTCCGAGAGATATTCGGATACCCTTGCCGCCAGTTCCCTCGTACCCGATTCCGTATTCTCGACCAGCTCGAAATCCAGTGCGCCCCTGTAAAACGGCCTGTCCATGGTCTCGTGTTCTTCGCATATGTCACAGAGTGATTCACCGTCCAGCGAACGATAGATACGTGCAGCCAGATCGAGCACATTTTCCGGCGTAAAACCGGGGGTAAAGACTTCGGCAAGCCCCTCTTTAAGGAGTGAGGTCAATCGGCAGTCCGGTGTCCCGGTTTTTACAAGGCCGTCATGGACCCCGGAGCTGAGCAACTCGAAGACCGATCGTCCGTCCTGGGAAGAAGACCCCTTTGCCAGATAGACCTCCAGGAGATGTCGTCTGTCTCTGTCGATACCCGGATACTGCATACCCATAAGGTGTTCCACCCGCTCGTCCTCGAGGAATTCAAAGATCTTGAACGCCGTGAGAGGGTTTTTGAATTCCCCGAACCTTTCAATGTTCCGGGCCCGGAGACTGAAAGTGCCGAAAAGCTGATGGCTGAGCTCGTGTGTAAGCATCAGCTTGTACGTCTTGAAATTCAGCTCCTCCTCTTCAAACACATCCACCCGCGGCGGCAGGAAAATCCTCGCTCCGTCCGTCACTGAGAAAAAGCGGCTGAGACCGGGGAGGTTCTTGTAAAAGAGAGCGGACGAACGCAACTGTATCTTCGACCCTTTGAGAGCCTCGGCAAAGGAACGGAGCACGGAATGGACGTCCTTCAACTCCAGACCCCTGACCAGCTTCTCGACGGCCCTGCGGCTCGAACCGCTCTGCAGAGCAAAGAATGATGTACCACTGTCTTTCCGAAGATCGGCAGCCTCAAGGCCCTCTTCGACCCATGCCTCCAGTTCGCGGATGGACAGGCGGCCGAGTATCTGTCCAGCCGACTTGAAGTATTGGACCCCGAGATCTATCTTTCTGGCCTTGCCGGCGCCGGCGCCGGCGGCAAGGAGACTCTGGGCGTTGTAGCCCGCCTTGATGGAAGGGCTGTTTTCCACTAGATAGACGCCGAGGCGGGCCCACCGCTCGATATCGCAGGGCTCCACCTTCTTGACCACCTCCGGGCTGGCCCGGAAATATTCCTTGGCCGCCTTCCAGGACTTCTTCGCCAGTTCCAACCCATGATATGCCCAGAGGTTAAACCTCTCCTGGCCGAGCCTGTCGGCCATCGGAGCCCCAGCTTCCAGGTACTCAAGGGCAACATCCTGGTCGATGTCGGCGAGCTTATCGTCATGTTCCAGCCATGCCGTTACGAATCCACCGGGCATGGGGGGAAGCAGAGCGAGTTTTCTGTATGCGCTTTCCACTACGCTCCACTTCGACCTGCCCATACTTATGAGCTTTCGCAGCGCCTCCGTCCGGCTCGCAGGGTCCGGCAGGGAGGACAAAGTGCGTGACCCGTTTTCAAGCAGCCAGACTGAAAAAGGAGTGTTCAGCGTAACAAAGAAGTCAGCAAGGCCCAAAAATGCCTCAAGTCCTTCCGTGTCAAGGCACTCGCCGGCGCTCTCCAGGGCCTCCCGGACAGATCCGTGCCGCCCCAGCCTCTCAGTCAGGGTTTTTTCCAGCGAAGCAAGTCCGCTGTTTTCTTTCAATACCGTTTTCATATTACCGCAGTAACAATTTCCTCAAGAGCTTTCTGGATATCCCGGTCGTCCGTTATCGGTTTGATAAAGGCAACCGAGCATGCCCGGCGGGGTTCCACGCCCTTAGTAATCAGAATCCCCGCATATATAAGAAGCCTCGTGCTTACGCCCTCGTCGAGCCCCCTGTCCTTGAGACCGCGTATCTTCTCGGCGATCTTCCTGAGGTCGGAGGCTGATTTCCGGTCAAGTCCGCTTTCGTGGACAACGATCTCTTCCTCGAGCGAGGCCTCGGGATAATCGAATTCCATAGTGACAAACCGCTGTTTGGTGCTCTGTTTCAGGTCCTTCAGCACGGTCTGGTAGCCCGGATTGTAGGAGACTGTAAGCATGAAGCTGTCAGCGGCCTCCAGGATCTGCCCCCTTTTTTCGAGGGGAAGCACCCTCCTGTCATCAGTGAGAGGGTGGATCACCACTGTGGTGTCCTTGCGTGCCTCCACGATTTCGTCGAGGTAGCATATTCCCCCGTGCCGGACAGCCAGCGAGAGAGGGCCGTCCTGCCATCTCGTGGTGCTTCCGTCGAGGAGATACCGGCCCACCAGGTCGCTCGCCGTCAGGTCCTCGTGGCACGCGATTGTTATGAGCGGAAGGTTCAACCTGTATGCCATATAGGAAAGAAACCTCGTCTTCCCGCAGCCGGTGGGCCCCTTGAGCATCAGCGGAAGCTTGTTCTCATAGGCTATGGTGAAGAGTTCCACCTCGTCCTTGATGGGCAGATAGAAGGGCTCGTTGGTGACCCTGTAATCCTCCATATTTTTTTCAACTGTTTCTTTATTCACTGTCTCCTGCATTTTCGTTACCTCTCATGCTGTTTCCGCTGTCGTGATTTTCTGGTTCCCTGCTAAGCCCGTATTCTTCGGTTACCTGTTTCAACGCATCGTCCGTAACGCGGCCGACGACTTCGTGGGAAAGCCCGAAGACCACGGAATTTACGACTATCCGAAAGGTCGTCGCAGCCTTACCCTCTTTTCCTTCTATGGTAAGATCTTCAGGATCGCCCACAGTATCGGCAATAAGGAAACCGTTGTCGTGCTCAATGTAGGCCTTGATGTGTCCTATATCCTTCGCCCCCTGTGCGAGACAGCCTGACGAGATAGTTTTCATAAGCGATGCGGCAAAACTCCTCAACTCCGCCGTGGGGATCGGGGTCCTGCGCCGTACAAGGCAGGCAACCCCGTAGCCGTGTATCTCCCCGTGGACGGGATTTTCTCCAATGCGAATGAAGTCTTTCATGCTGCGACAACCCTTTCCCTGACTGCCCCGGCGAGTTCGAAGAGTCCTTTACCGGAGTGAGTTGAAAGTTCCAGGACGGCCGCTGCCGGATTGATTTGGGCCGCCGCATAATGGGTTTTCTCCAGTGTCTCCGGAGTGACCCTGTCGGCCTTGCTGAGAGCGATTATATCCGCGTCCCTCAACTGCGTGCTGACCAGCCTTTTAAGGGTATCGTAGGTCAGCAGCTTTTCCGCCCGCGTGGCGTCCAGCAGGACGATGGTAGGACCCATGACAATACCGTTCTTTTCTGCACCCGGCAGAACGTTCTCTCTAATGGTCTTCGGCACCGCCATGCCTGTAGGTTCTACGAAAATGAGATCAGGCCGCGGCCCTTTTGCAAGGGACTCCAACGTCCTTATCATATTCCCGGCAACCTGGCAGCAGATGCACCCTCCTCCGATGTCTTTCACCGTCAGACCGAATTCCTCCATCACTCTCCCATCGACCGGGACTTCACCTGCGTCGTTTACTATGACGGCGGTCTTCAGCCCCGGCCCGGCCATCATTTTGGCAAGTGCTATTATCAGCGTGGTCTTCCCGGAGCCGAGATATCCTGCAATCTGGACCAGCTTCATTTTCCCTCAGGCCGCCTTCAGTGTAGACACCAGAGCTTCCATATTCTCCTTGGGGACCTCCGGCCACAGGTCGCAGCCGGGCCATACGGCGCTGGCACCTCCCTTGAGAGACTCCAGTACCGCCGGACCAACGTCTTTGGCTTCGCCCTTGTGGAGCACTTTGATGGGGTCGAAATTGCCCAGAATGATCATTTCTGAACCCAGCTTTTCCCGCGTCTCCGTGATGCAGTTTTTCTGGTCCACGCTCAGTGCATCGGCGCCGCACTCCGCCATATCCTTGATGATGGAGTTCGTGTCGCCGCAGATGTGCAGGATACTAGGTCTGGGCATCGCCGCGATTATCTCCACCAGATGGGGTTTTATGAGAGACCTGAAACTCTTCGGACTCATGACGTCCGAAGTCCCGCCCATCTCCCGGAGGGTAAAGTAATCCGCACCGGCATCATGGTATATTTTGAAAAGCTTAATGATAAATTCCGAGAGTTTTGCCAGCAGCTTACCGGTCTTCTCAGGTTCGAGGAAGGACTCCTCGAAGAGGGCATCGAGTTCTTTTACCTGGCCGGCGAGAGTAAACGGGCCCAGTGCATAGGTCCCGATAGCCACTTCGTCGCCCAGCTCTTTTCTGAGCGCCTTTATGGCGCCCGTTACGACCGGTATTCTTCCGGCATTTGCCAGGTCTTCCGGTATCTTGACATCTTCGACAACTTCAACGGATTTCTCCTTTACAGTGGGATAAAGAAGACCCTCGACTTCGTCATAAAAGTTCATTTTAGCCCCGAGCGCCTCCGCCTCGACACCGAGGTCGAAGGGCACTACGGCGCATTCGAAACCGAATTCCCTGTACATTCCTGCTGCAGCCTTCGCCATCAATTCAGGGTCCCGGTGCACCCGGGAGAAAACAATGCCATATTTGTCGAGCACAGGTTTTATCACATTACCCATACCGCTGAAGACCGGCGGCCGGTCCACCTTTTCGCCGTTAAGGAATTTCAGGACTCTTTCTCTTGATGAAAGCATATACATTTCTCCTTTCCGTGACTGGCCTGTGGGGGGAAGACTTTATTACAGAGCAGCCCTTTCATCGTCCGTCCTGCGGCTGCTGCGGGCCTCCTGTTTTATTAAGCGCCCCACATTTTTATGTTCCCACAGCCTGAGCCCTCAGAACAATCGGGGTTTCCCTGATTCTTCAGCCGAAAGGGCCTTACTTCTGTCTGCGGAGGCATGGAAATTAACGGGATGCTTCAAAAAAGGGGGATGAAAAAGGTTACTGTGAAAATGGGCGGATAATCCGGACTGAAGCCGGCCGGTTCTGTCATGTGACAGCATCGGGGAAAACCGGGTAAATGACGCCGTAAAGGGGAAGCGTTACAGAGATGTCAGACCTTCCCGGACGGCATACTTCGTGAGCTCCGCCAGGCGGTGGATGTCGAGTTTATTCATGATGTTCGTCCGGTGGGTCTCGACGGTCTTGATGCTGACATTGAGTCTTTCGGCAATCTCCTTTGCAGTCTTCCCCTCGGCCAGGAGCTGGAGGACCTCGCGCTCCCTGTCGGAAAGTACCGAGAAGGCCGACGATTCGGGTTTCGCTGTCTGCCGCACGTAATTCTCTACGACGACGCCCGAGATGTCGGGACTCAGGTAGATCTTGTCGGCCACCACTGTCCGGATGACGGATTCCAGTTCATCGAAGACATAATCCTTCGAAAGATAAGCAGACGCCCCGGCCTTCAGCATTTCGGCAACAAAGGAATACGCTGATGCTCATGCCGCTCCGCCTGCCGCCCTGCCGCCGAGGGGGGCCGTAAGAATTACGCAGGTCCCCTGTCCCGGCCGGGTCTTGACCACGAAGTCTCCGCTGAAGTATCTCATCCGTTCCCGTATGCTGAAAAAACCGAAGCTGTGCTTGTCTATCCGGGCAAGGTCGAACCCTACGCCGTCATCCTGCACAGTGATCTGCATCTGATTGTATTTTCTTACAACACTGATCTTCATGTGCCCGGCCCGGGCATGCTTAACGATGTTCATGAAAATCTCTCTTACCGCCTGGAACATGAGAACGCTCACTTCCCGGTCGAGTGGTTTCGGCAGTCCGTCATCATTGAAGTCAAAAGACAGGCCGTGCTGTTTCTGGACCTCCTCAGCAAGCCACTCGATCGTCGCCCCAAGCCCCAGTTCGTAAAGGATGGGCGGGCTTAGCTCGAAGGTAAGCGACTTGGTATATTTCATCGTCTTTTCCATGAGAGACCAGATCTCATCAAGGAGTCCCGCATATTCGCCGGACGCCAGAGACCTCCGGAGCTCTCCGAGCTTCATCCTGGTTATGGCGAGAGTCTGACCGATGTGGTCATGAAGATCCGTTGCGAGGCGCCTCCTCTCATGCTCCTCTGCCAGTGACAACTCGGAGGTGAGGGTCCGAAGCTGTTTCTGGTAAGCCTTGACCTTCTCTTCCGAACTCCTGCGTTCCGTAATATCGCGCTGGGTAGAGATGAAATGAGTGACCTTACCATGTTCGTTCCGTATCGGGGCGACGTGCCACTCCACGTCGTATCTCGTGCCGTCCTTGCGGCGGTTTACAGTCTCGATACAGAAGGCGTCGCCATGAGACCCCGATCCTTCGAGCTTCAGCCACTCCATGCCGTCAGTCTCGGGGCTCTGCAGATGGATCGCCGGCTTTCCCATGAGCTCCTCGGCAGTATATCCTGTCATTTCGGTATAGGCGGTATTGACAAACACAATCCTGGAAGAGGGGGTCGAGGGGCTGGCAGTGGTGATGACTATGGCATCATTCGTCTGCTGGATGGCCGAATCAAGAAGCATCAACCGCTCCTCGGCACGCTTCCGCTCGGTGATGTTACTGAAGAAGGTCAGCGTTGCCGGCCGTCCCATCCAGGTGATCAGCACCGGATTGGCCTCTACCCACTTCACGTTTCCACCACTGTCTATGATCCTGCTCGAATAGAGCAGCGGGAGGTTGTCCCCTTTTAACTTCTTAAGATGATTTTCCATCACCGCGTCTCTGTCGTCGGGATGGATGAATTCTATAAATGATCTTTCCGTTAATTCCTGGTAGGAGCGGCCCATGATCTTCACGGCCTTGGGGTTCATAAACCTGAAGAACCCGTCCTGGATGACAAGGATGCCTTCGCTGGCGTTTTCGACGACCAGCCTGTATTTTTCCTCGGAAGTACGAAGCACCCCCTCGGCCCACTTCCTCTCGATAATCTCGTGCTGGAGATCTTCATTTGCCTTGGTGAGCTGGGCAGTGCGCACTCTGACCTGATTTTCCAGATCGTTTCGGCATTTGCGCAAAAGTCCCTCGTTTTTCTTCCGCTCGGACAGGTCGGTGCCGACACAGAGGACCTCCGAAACCTTGCCGTCTTCATCGAAAACGGCCTTGTTCTTCCAGGACATCCAGACCCTGCCGCCGTCCTTGCGGACATTTTCGTGCTCAGTGCTCGCGTAGCGGGAGGGATGACTGCCTATATTTTTCAGCATCGTTTCGACGTCCCTGCTGTATTTCGGATTGTCGGCTACGATGGAACCAACTACGTTTCTGCCAACGATCTCCCTTTCACTGAAGCCGAAAAACTTCTGCGCAAACTCATTAAAAAAAGTGACTTTACCTTCCACGTCAATCCTGAGTATAACGACGTTGGCATTTTCAACCAGCTCCCGGTATTTTTCCTCTGTCTTATGCAGGGCCTTCTGGGTATGCTTCTGCTTGGTGATGTCCTCTACCGTGCAGATCATTCCCTCAAGGCGATGGTCCCTGACCTTTGGAATCAGCCACCCGGATTGATAGGTAAGCCGGCCGGCCCGCGTAATCACCGGGACTTCGTCGTAGTAAACCGGCAGCAGACTCTCACGCGCCTCCAGATAGTGCTCCTTGAAGTGCTCGATCGAGCTCTCCGGCAGGTCTTCAAGTACGTTCGCACCCCATAATCTCTGCTTCGTCACGCCCGCGATCATCTCCATTCCCCTGTTGGCGTAACGAATGACATCGTCTGCATCGGTTACCCAGACGCCGCAGGCGATGTTGTCGAGGATGCTCCTGTAAAGGTTCAGGTTTTCCGCGTTTTCTTTTTCGGCCTCCAGCTGCCGCGCCTTCTCCTGCTCCAGTGCCGCCACTCGTTCCCTGAGCTGCTCCAGTTCACGGATAAGCTGATGCCTCGTAGGCTCCTTCTTTCTGGCTGCTGTATGCATAAGAACCTCTTATTATTATATAAGAAATTTTGAAGAAAAAAACATGTAAGACAATTTCCTGAAAATCATCCGCCGGATTCGTGCCTCCTTGAAATGATGTCCCGGATGGTGTCAAGCTATCAGTATGGCCGGTGTTTCCACCATAATCATAGGCTGCGGCATATTCAGGAAGGAAATAGAATTCCTGATCAAGGAAAAAGGTTTATCCGAAGACGTAATCTTTCTCGATGCGGCCCTGCATGTAAACTTCGACAAACTGAAAGTCCGCCTGACTGATGCCCTTGAAGAATGCCGGGAAAAGGGCGGACGCGTGAAGATTCTTTACGGACATTGTCATCCGGAAATGAACGAAATTCTTGGTCGTTACGGCGCAAAGAGAATAGAGGCGGGGAATTGTCTGGAGGCGATAGCAGGAGCCGAAGAGATCGCCAGGCTCGATAAAGAGGCGAAAACTTTTTTCCTGACCTCCGGATGGGTAAACAACTGGGAAGCGATGTTCAGGCTCGGAGAAGAAGATTTCAATTTCGACTTCAGACGGATGTTTTCTTCCTATAAACGTATCGTCGTCTTTGATATAAGCGGCATTCCTGTCGATGAGGAAAAAGTAAGAAAACTGAGTGATTATGCGCGGCTTCCAGTGGAAAGGCGGTCAATAACTCTGGATAATTTTCTGCAAATTCTCAATGCCTGCTGAGCCCGTCCTTTAGGGCAGGATTGAACTCAGCCGTTCCCCGGGGCCTGTATAGCAGCGACTATCTCCTCATTTTCGGGGAAGCGTCCCGACTGCCTCTTTGAGAAGATCAGTCTGCCGTCGACCCTGACCTCGAAGGCCCCCATATCGCGGGAATGCATAAGTTCGGCCTGGATCCCGGTCGCCTTTTTGACGGCCATGGCAAGGGCCGCCGCCATTGGACGATAATTGCACGTACCGCAGTATTCAATGGAGATCTTCATTCTCTACCGTTTCAATATTATATCACGACCGTCAACTTCCTTCTTCTCCGATGCCGGAGGTCTCGTCTTCCCGAGATTACAGACGATTCCTGCACAGCGGGGTGTTCGCCGCTCCCTGTTGCCTCATATAAAATCTGTACGAAACACGGCACGGTCCTGCTTGAAAACAATTGTGACAATATAGTAAGATTTTAATCTACGCCGAAGTGGTGGAACTTGGTAGACACGCACGTTTGAGGGGCGTGTGGAGAAATCCATGCGGGTTCGAGTCCCGCCTTCGGCACCATCCAAAACGTGAATGCCTTCAAATCAACAGGTCGGCTTGCCTTGGCAAAAGCAGGGAAAGTGCCGTTTCGTTAAGCCGGCAACACATTGAATGCACGGACTAGCCCGGCGGCCAGTGCATGGGGCGGCCTCCCAGCAGGTGAAGGTGGATATGAAACACGCTCTGTCCCGCTTCGGCATTGGTGTTCATGACGAGACGGAAGCCCCTTCGGGCGATGTCTTTTTCGCGGGCTATCTTGTTTGCCACTTCGAAAAGATGTCCGACAAGAGGCGTTTCTTCGGGACCGAGGTCGAGGTTGGTCGCAATATGTTTCCTCGGTATTACGAGGACGTGGACCGGGGCCTGGGGATTGATATCCTCGATGGCGACGGCCGTTTCGTCTTCATAAATGATTCGTGCCGCCGTCTCCCCCGAGATTATCCTGCAAAATATGCAATCGGTCATTGTCTGCTTTCTTCCCTTGCCGCGCCGAACCTGGCCTCAAGCTCCCGAAAGATATCCTCATGGCTCAGGCCTTCCGCGGCCATCAATACCATGCAGTGGAACCACAGGTCTGCGAGTTCATGGATGATCTCTTCCCTGTCACCGGACTTTGAGGCTATGATGACCTCCACCGATTCCTCCCCGATCTTCTTCAGTATCTCGTCTTTTCCCTTGGAGAACAGTGACGCAACGTAGGATTCCGGGGGAGGGTTGCTCCTCCTTTCAAGTATGACCCTGGAGAGATCATCGAGTATCATTTTTTCCCGTAAACATCCTCTGCCGAAAAAGTCTTTTCCCCGACTTCTCTTCCCTCCATATCAGTGAAGAAACAGGAGCGGTGGCCGGTATGACAGGCCCCCGGCCCCTTCTGGTCCACTTTGATGAGCAGCGTGTCCCTGTCGCAATCATAGAGCATTTCCCTGACCTCCTGGACGTGGCCGGAGGTCTCCCCCTTTTTCCATAGCTTGCCCCGGGAGCGCGACCAGAAGTGGGTATAGCCGGTAGAGACCGTCTTTTCGACAGATTCCGCGTTCATGTATGCCATCATCAGCACCTCCCCGGTTGCGGCGTCCTGTATGATGGCCGGGATCAGCCCGTCTTTGTCGAACTTGAGATCCGGTATCTTCATGCCTAGAGCTTGTAACCTATCTTCCTGACGAATTCTTTCCTCTGGGCCTTGTCCTCGGGTGTTTCCACCCCGCGCGGGGAGAATCCGTCGATAACTCCCAGTATGCCGCGGCCCTGTGATGTCTGAGCCACGACGACTTCCAGAGGGTTTGCAGTGGCGCAGTAAATGCTGCAGACTTCGGGGCAGTTTTTTACCTGGGTCAGTATGCTGATCGGGAACGCTCCTGCCATGACAATGCAGAACACATGTCCCGCGTTCAAGGCCTCGAGGTTGCTGATGCAGGCCTTTACCATGTCGTCGCTGTTCCCTTCCGTCCTTATGAGACAAGGCCCCGATGCCTCGGTGAAGGCGATACCGAACCGGGCCTGTGGAGTCGTAGTGGCGACGATTTCATAGAGATCTTCAGTGGTCTTGATGAAATGGGTCTGGCCGAGTATAATGTTGCAATCCGGCGGTATTTCGATCTTCACGGTTTCGATATCCATGATTCGCCTCCTGCCCGTTATGATACAAAACGATATGCTATAATTGAAAGTAAATTTTCCCGGAGATGTCAAGCTTTTAATGTCAAGGCTTCTTGCAATTTCTTTGCTTCTCGCATGTATCCTCCTGCCCTCGCTGTCGGAAGGGCAGGAAATTTCCGGGCCGGAAGTCAATATCCGGAACGGGGTCATCCATGTGCATTTCGGTCTTAATCCCGGCCAGAAATTTATTCAGGGGATAAAGGCCGGCATCGACAAGGAACTCAAATTTTATATCGACCTTTTCAGGATATGGAAGATATGGCCTGACGAGTTCATTGTCGGCAGGTCATTCACGAGGACGCTGAAAGTAGACCCCATAAAGGAAGAGTACGTTGCCACGTCCCTGAACGGAAATGTCCTGATCGAAAAAAGGTTCAGGTCCTTTGACTCGATGGTGTCGTGGGTTGTGTCATTCAAGGACGTGAAGCTCGCCTCCACGCGTGATCTGGAGCCCGGACAATATTTCGTCAGGGTAACAGTCGAATCGCGGATCAGAAAACTCCCGCCGGTTATCGGATACTTTATTATCTTCCTGTCGGAAAACGAATTCAAGGTCCACAAGGACTCCGGCATGTTCACGATCGGGGGGAACCGGTGAGGCGTCCGCGGGCTTCCGCCCTGATTTCGGTTGTCATAGCGCTGGTGCTTCTTGTTTTCGGTATAGAGCTCCATTATGCCGGAACGGGGAAAGTGCCTTTCTTTGCCAGACTGGTCCTTCTCATTCTCCTGAATATTACTATCCTGGCCTTGCTTGTCCTGATCTTCTTTGTGGCCAAGAGCCTCGTGAAGGTTTATCTCGAGCGGAAAAACAGGGTGCCCGGATACAGGTTCAAGACAAAGATCGTTGTTATAATCGTCGTTCTTACGATGATCCCTTCTTCTTTCCTCTTTGTCGTCTCCAGCGGCGTCGTTACCAATTACCTTGACAGGTGGTTCGATCCCCAGATCAAACAACCTCTGAGCCTTTCGATCGAGATAGCGAAGTCCGCTTACGAGATGCAGCGCCAGCAGGTCCTGGCCTATGCGAAAGCCGTGGCTGCCGGGAGGCCTTCTCCGGGGAACTATACCGTCATGCGCCTTGCAAAACCTCCTGCAGACGCGTCCGAAACCGTTAAGGCGGCCTTTGAGGGAAAGGCGGGGGTCGAGGTGGGCGGCCGCCCCCGAATACCGGGGGCGGAAACAGATAGGCGTGATGGTTGTGGAATCATTTCTCAGCAGGGAGATGAGCAGGAATGCCGAAAAGATAAAGAATGCCTATCAGAACTATCTTACGCTGGAGTCATGGAAGACGCCTTTAAAAACGAACTACCTGCTGATACTCAGCTTCCTGACCCTCCTGACCATATTCATGGCGCTCTGGGTGGCGCTCAGGATTTCAAGAGGGATTACGGACCCCATACAGATACTGGCCCAGGCGACGGAGGAGGTAGCAAAAGGGAACCTTGACACCGTCATCAATATACACAGGGAGGATGAAATAGGCCTGCTGGTCGACTCTTTTAACAACATGGTGAGCGATCTGAAGGACAATAAGGAGTCCCTCCAGCGCGCATGGACCGAGTCCGACAGGCGCAGGCTCATCATAGAGAACATACTGGAAAATATCAATTCGGGCGTTTTGTCACTCGATACGGCCGGCAATATTCTCACCGTCAACACGGCGGCCTGTACGATCCTGGGAATATCACCTGAGGAGATTGTGGGGAATAACTATTCGACGCTCCTTTCAAAACTCCAGTCGGAAGAGCTCAAGGAGACGGTCAGGAATATAAGGGTGAGCGATTTCAAGGGCCTGGAGAGAGAGCTCAGGGTCACCGTTGGAGACAGGCGGGTGCTGCTCCGGATCTTCATCACCACATTAGGAGACTCGAAAAATTTCTGGGGCACGCTTGTTGTCTTTGACGACCTCTCGGAGATAGTCAGGGCGCAGAAGGCCCTGGCCTGGCAGGAAGTGGCCCGCAGGATAGCGCATGAGATCAAGAACCCCCTCACCCCTATAAAGCTTTCGACAGACCACATGATAAAGAAATGGCAGAACGGGGACGATGATTTCGGTCAGGTTTTCGAGCGGTCGACGAGGACGATTATAAAAGAGGTGGAGAGCCTGAGGCGGCTGGTGAACGAGTTTTCGAGGTTCGGCAAGATGCCTGAGATAAGAAAGACCCCGGCGCTGATTTCCTCTATAATAGAAGGGGTGGTCAATCTTTACCGTGACTACAGGGGGGTGGAGATCACGGTGTCAAAAGAGGAGAATGAACAGTTCGTTGAACTTGATGCAGAGCAGTTCAAACGGGTTATAATAAACATAGTTGATAATGCGATGCAGGCGATGGGGGGGACGGGGAAGATCGATATCGCCATCAGTCACGACATACCATCGAACAGGGTGTATGTGGACATCAGCGACAACGGTCCGGGTATACGCGAAGAAGACAAGGAAAGGCTGTTCCTGCCCTATTTCTCCACAAGAAAGGACGGCACGGGGCTGGGTCTTGCGATTGCGAGCAAAGTCGTGACGGAACACCACGGATATATAAGAATACGGGACAACAAACCGACGGGTACGGTATTTACCATAGAGTTGCCTATAAAGGAGGCATGATGTCGAAGTCTGTCGTAATGATAGTGGATGACGAAGAGAGCATCAGGGAGACCCTCTCGGGGATATTCGAAGACGAGGGGTATGAAACCGTCGCGGCCGCCTCCGGAGAAGAAGGGCTTCGTGCGGCAAAGGAATCAGGCCCGGACATCGTTCTCCTCGATATCTGGCTTTCGGGTATGGACGGCATAGAGACCCTGAAGGAACTCCGCGAAGAATACCCCGACCTTCCCGTTATAATCATCTCTGGACACGCCAACATAGAACTGGCTGTAAAGGCGACGAGGATAGGGGCCTATGACATTCTGGAAAAACCGCTCTCCATGGAGAAGGTGCTCCTTACCGTGTACAGGGCGCTTGAGAAAAGGAACCTGGAACTCGAAAACCGTACGCTCCGCCGGAATCTGGAAAAAAGATGGAAGATGGTGGGGAACTCGACGAAGATGGAGCATCTGAGAGAGCAGATCAAGATGGCGGCAGCCAGTAACGGCAGGGTCTTGATTCTGGGAGAAAGCGGCTGCGGCAAGGAACTCGTTGCCCATTGCCTGCATGAAAACAGCCAGCGGGCCGGCAGGCCTTTCGTTGAGGTGAACTGTGCGGCGATACCCCAGGAACTGATCGAAAGCGAGCTTTTCGGCCATGAGAAGGGTTCATTCACCGGCGCCTTCGAGACAAAAAAGGGAAAGTTCGAACAGGCCGATAACGGTACGCTTTTTCTTGATGAAATCGGTGACATGTCGCTTCAGACCCAGGCAAAGGTGCTGCGGGTCATTGAAACACAGGAGTTCCAGAGGGTCGGGGGCAACAAGAACATTAAGGTCGACGTCAGGATAATTTCGGCGACAAACAAGGAACTCAACGAGGAGGTGAAAAAGGAGCGTTTCAGGGAAGACCTTTATTTCCGGTTGAACGTGGTACCCATAAAGGTCCCCCCTCTCAGGGAGAGGACGGAAGACGTTCCGTTGCTTGTGGAGCATTTTCTGGAGTACTTCGCGGCCGAATACGGACAGCAACCCAAAAAGATTACCCCCGAGGCTATCAGGATTCTGCAGAAGTTTTCCTGGCCCGGCAACATCCGTGAACTCAAGAATGTACTCGAGAGAATCGTTATCATGACTCCCTCGGCGACGATAACGCCGGCAGACCTTTTCCTGCCCGAAGCGACAATGTCCGACTACTTTTCCATTAACTCGCTGAAGGATGCGAGGGACCTGTTCGAAAAAGACTTTATCTCGCGAAAGCTGGAGGAGAATGCCTGGAACATATCGAAGACAGCCGATGTCCTGGATATCGAGCGAAGCAATCTGCACCGCAAGATAAAGGCCTACGATATAAAGATGCCCTGACAGGAAAGCAGGCGGGCGGCAGAGAAGCCTCCCTGTCCAGCCCTGTGACATAGCCGGCGTCTGAAGTATATGAATAAAGTGGGCTAGATTTGCTGACAGGTTAATCATATCCGGAAGACTTTCATCTTTTTTGTCTCCTGAATAAACGAAGAAATCGCATCCCTGTGGTGAAGGTCTCTTTTCCCGAGGTAGTATATGATGTAGATATATGGCACGGGACAAGCGAAGGCCATGCAGATTAAGCGGCGCCATACTGGCGACGGTTCTGGTTTGTCTGAGTGTTGTGGTCTATCTCGAATTTGCCGCTCTGAAGAAGAGCGTGCTCTCCGCACTTTCCGTCAGGGCGACCGCAGCAATCGGCCAGCACGTCGGCATAGCCGATGTCTCCTTCCACTTCCCGGGAAGCATAACGGTTTACGGCATAACCGTCGGGAACCCGCGGGAATTTCCTCCGGGGCAGCTTTTAAGAATAAAGCAAATCTCCCTCGACATGAAACTGAGGGACCTTCTTTCGCATACATTTCATTTCAACGAAATCCACGTGGACTCTCCCGAGGTGACAATTCTGAGAAATGAAAAGGGGGAGCTCAATATTTCGGACCGGCTGAGGCGATTCTTCTCGGGGCGCTCCGGCAGCCGTTACGAGATAGACAACCTCAGGATATCCTCGGGCATATTCAGCATTAACAGGGACGACAGGACATCGTTAAGAAGAATCGACCTCGCCCTGCAGAATCTGTCCTCCGGGTCGGGGACCAAGACGACCATGGAAGGTAGTTTGGGGTATGCAGGGAACAGAATAAGCATCGAGGGCTGGGCATACCTCGGGGAAGAACCCAGGCGGTTCAGTATTTCCGCCTCGGCCAGGGATTTTTCGCCCGCCCTGTTCGGCGAAGATCTCAGTCAATACGGGATTGATACAAAGAAGGCGAGGCTGGACATTGACGTTGGAGCGAAGGGAGATACAAAGAAGGGAATTGAAATAAGATCGGCGGTTAGTCTAAAGGGGGCATATGTAGCCCGCTTCCGGTCAGCCGCCGACATTATCCTGACCTCCGATTCCTTTTTCGACATCGGCAATGAGACCGTGGTTGTCAGGGATTTATCTCTTCATGCCGGCGGAGTTTCCGAAGCACGGCTGAAAGGTGTAATCAGGGACTTGAGAAAAAATCCGGCATATACGGCGGAGTTGAAGATAGAAAGACTTGACCTCGGTGAACTTAACTTTTTTTCGGGTCTGAAGTTGTCAGGAATTTTGACTTCCGGTAACTTGCGAGTCCGGGGGCGTATGAGGGGGCAGGTCCCGGAGGTTTCGGGGCCGCTTTTCCTGAGCGATGCCTCCGTAACATCGGAAGGGCTCGCGGCCTCGAGGATCAATGCCAAGGTTAGCCTGTCTTTGCGAAAGGAGTTTTCATTCAGGGCCGAATCTACCGCAGACATAACCGTTGCCGGGAAATACGGCTTTGAAAGGCCTGCCGGTCTCCGCCTTTTTTTAAGTGGACGCGGCAGGCCGGACAGAATTACGATAAGTTCGTCGGCCGTGCTTACCCCGGTCGAAATGACTGTCCGGGGGAAGCGATTTTATGCGGCCACTGTTCGTCTGGACACGGACGGCCTTTTCAGGAACAGGAGTTTTTCAGGTTATGGAGAAGCGCAGATAAATGACCTCGCCTTTGGTGGCCGGCCTGCAGGCAGCTTTGCTGTTAGCTCGCATGTGGAGTTGGGTAAGGAGAAGGTTGAGTTGAAAAAACTGAGTGTGAGAAATGGGCGTGTGGCGGCCAAAGCCGAGGCTGTGGAGGTCAGGACTTTTAAAGGGAAGGCAGGCTACCGGCTGGACATCAAGGATTTGACCGCCGATTACCCGGCCGAGTCGGCAGGGATAGCGCGCCTCAACCTTTCCCTGGACCTGAAAAACCTGGGAGAAGCCTTTTCGGGTTCTTTTGGATTGTCCGCCGAACGGATAACATATCGGGGTATCACCGGAGGCCCGCTGGAAGGCAGCGGAAGATTCGATGACGACACCTTTGAAGCGGACTTCAGCCGGATCGGGCTCTTCGGTGGCGTTGTGAAATGTGTTCTGGAGGGCAGGACGAAGAAGGGATATTTCCCGTTGCGGATCAATCTGAGTGCCGAGAAGGTCGATATGGCTGATGTGTCGAAGGCATTATCAAGATTTCTGAAGTCCCCCTATGACCTGCCGGCGGGGACCGGAGGAGTATCCTTCAAAGGCACGCTGCATTCCCCGGAGGACCTGAGAGGAAGTTCCTCCTTTCACCTTATTTCACTTTCAGCGTCCAGGCGCCGTGACAAGAGGAGTCTGCTGAAGGGCGCGGATCTGACCGGGAAAATTGTATTCGCCGGAAAAGACCTTGACTTCACGGCTGATGCAGTTGTCGGCAAGGTTGCGGCGCATGCCCGCGGCGACATAAAGGATTTTGCGCGGAAGAAGAGGGATGTCAGCATCAGAGTGGATGTGCCGGCGGTCAGGGCAGCGGATATAAGGGACTCCTTCTGGGACATTTTCCCCGATGTTCTTCTCTATGACGGACTCGACGGTTCCCTGTCCGCTGAATTCTCCGCCGACTTCACAGGAGACAGCCTTCGCCTCG
The DNA here is from genome assembly GCA_037381085.1 of Candidatus Sulfobium sp. Classification (GTDB taxonomy): domain Bacteria; phylum Nitrospirota; class Thermodesulfovibrionia; order Thermodesulfovibrionales; family UBA6898; genus JARRRD01. The sequence continues at coordinate 47,386 of JARRRD010000068.1, read as the reverse complement.
ACGGAGGAGTGGCGTTGAAGGATTTTGTCCTCACCGGGGAAAACGGCGAGTACTCCATCGGGCCTGTGAACGGCACTATCCCCCTGACTTACAGAAAGGCCGGGAAGTCCGCGCACGGTATATTTCCGACTTTTGACAAGACAGGGTTTGCGGGACTCCGGCGGTATTACCGGCACTGGGAGGCAACGAAGGGTTTTGACATTATCAATGCCGGTTCGCTCTCCTACGGGTTCAAACTGCTGGATGATATCAAGGTCGTGGTGAAGCCTGAAAACGGCGTTTTGAATATAGGAAAGGTTAGTGCTAACATATTCGGAGGGACCCTCGAAGGCTCTGCGGTGGTAGGCCTTTCGGGAGGTCTTGAATACAGGGCGGGCTTTATAGTGGACGGCCTGAGCCTGAGGAAACTGTGCGATAATATCGGGCCTATCAGAGGGTATATTTCCGGTAAGGTGGGCGGCGTTGCCGACTTCAAAAGTTCGGGAGACGGTATTACGGGTCTCATCGGCAAGGCCGATTTCTGGACATATGCCACTGAAGATGAAAAGACGATGATCAGTAAGGAATTTCTCAGGAAGGTCGGGGGACCGGCAGTCAAAACCTATCTGGGGGACAGGAGTTTCGACAAGGGTATAATGGACATTTACATCCGGAAGGGGTTTCTGATCTTCAGGGACCTCGAGATATCGCACAGGAATTTTCTCGGGATCAGGGATCTGTCGATCAAGGTCGCGCCTTTCAATAACAGGATCAGGATAGGGGACCTGCTCTGGAGTATAACGGAGGCCGCGCAAAGGGCGAAGAAAGAATGAGCCGGGTTTTGCGATGGAAATAATATCAAGGGTCTCAGGCCGGGCTCCAGTCATCCCGAAAAATCTACACTTACCCCTGCCTGCCGGACAGACAGGCCTCACGAAGCGGATCTTCGCCGAGGGTCGCTACGACTCTGCCAATGAATGGCAATGTTACCTCCCTTTGGTAAAGGGAGGGCGGGAGGGATTTTCTGATATCAGTGCAGGGAATCCAGAGATTGTCGACAAGCATAAACACCCACGGTTAATGGTGAAAAGTTAAGGTCTATTCTCTTGAGTAAGGAGGAAAGGAAATGAAGAGGAGATTAAGGTTATTCACGGCGGCGATTTTATTTATCATCGTCTCATGCGCGGTGATTACCGTCAATATCTATTTCCCCGAAAAGGCGGTGGAGGAGGCATACAAAAACCTCGAAAAGGAACTGATGACGCCGGGGAAAGGCATGCCGGAGAAAAAGGACGAGGGTTCGCCTGCCGGGAAGCCCGAAAGTCTCATGAGGTTCGACTTTGTTGCCACGGCATATGCCCAGGACCCTGGGCTTGCCGGCAAGATTTCCGGGCTTGTGAAAAGGATGCCGGACGTGGTAAATGCGTACCGCGAAATGGGCGCCAGGATAGCGGAGATCGACAGACTGAGGGACAGCAGCAAAGTGGGAGAGGCAGATAATGGCCTGCTCGTTGCCAGAGAGGGGCAGCTTTCGCCGGCTGAAAGCAGGGTACTCAACGCGGAGAACGAAAACAGGAAGACAGTGATGCGGGGCATGGCGAAGGCCATAGTCCGCATCAACAGGCTCCGGGAAGATGAACAGAACATCCGTCAGGTCCTGCCCCAGGCTACCGGGGAGTTCGCCAAGATAAGGCGTGAATCGGCGAAGAAGGGCTGGTGGATACAGGACCCTGACGGCAACTGGCGCAGGAAATGATCAACAAAGAAACCGTAAAGGATTTCTTCAGGGAAAAGACGGGCAAACCCCTCTCTTTCAGGGAACTGGTCCGCCGGCTGGGCCTGAGCAAGCCCGAGGGCAGGGCGCTGAAAAGGGTTTTGAGGGAGATGCTCCATGAGGGCGAGATAGTCCTGACCCGGAAGGGATTGTACGGACCTGCCGAGGACATGGACCTCATTACGGGGTACTTCGAGGCCCACAGGGAGGGATACGGTTTCGTGATCCCGGAGAAACCCGGCGAAAGAGACATCTTTGTCCCGAGGGGGGCGTCTCTCGGAGCAATGGACAATGACCGTGTCATTGTGCGTATGGAGAGCCGGAGAAGGCGCGGCGGGAGGATCGTCAGGGTCCTCCAGAGGGCGCAGTCGAGGCTTGTGGGCAGGCTCGATGTTACAAAACACGCCGCCTACGTGAGGCCGAGGGACAAGTCCATTAACTTTGATCTTTACGTGGCACCCAGGGACAGGGGCGGGGCCAAAGACGGCGACAAGGTCATTGCTGAGATCCTCTCATATCCCACTGATAAGAGACCGCCCACAGGCAAGATCGTGAAGGTGATCGAAAAACCGGAAGATCCCAAGGCCGAGATAGAGGCGATCATCGATGAATTCGGCCTGCCCAGGAGGTTCCCGAAGGCGGTAAATGATGAGTCGAAACTCCTTCGCGGGAAGCAGAAAGAAGGGGAGGGAAGCAGAAAGAGAAAGGACCTGCGGGGAATTCCTACTGTTACCATTGACGGTGAGCGGGCGAAGGACTTTGACGACGCGGTATCAGTCGGTCTTACCGGACACGGCTACAGGCTCTGGGTCCATATAGCCGACGTCTGTTCTTACGTCGCCTGGGACTCCGTGATCGACCTTGAGGCGAGGAAGCGCGGTACAAGTGTTTATTTCCCCGACAGGGTTATTCCCATGCTTCCGAAGGAGTTATCTGAAGACCTGTGCAGTCTCAGGCCGAAGGTTGAACGACTGGCCTTCACAGTAGAGATGGATTTCGACAGATACGGAAACAAAACGGCGAAGAGTTTTTATCCCAGCCTGATAAAGAGCGACGAGAGGATGACCTATACCTCCGTGCGGAAGATACTTGTCGATGAGGACGTTCAAGAGCGGGGGAAATACGGATATCTTCTCAGGGATTTTGAGCTTATGGGAGAGCTCTGCGGGCTTCTGAGGGGCAACAGGCTTGAGAGGGGGAGTCTCGATTTCGATCTGCCCGAGCCCGAGATTGTCCTCGACCTGCAGGGCAATCCCGAAGCGATATTGAAGGCCGAAAGGAACTTCGCCCACATGATCATAGAAGAGTTCATGATCGCCGCCAATGAATCGGTCGCGGAACACCTGGAGGGAATGGGCGCGCCAAGTCTCTACCGTATACACGAAGAGCCGGATCCCATGAAACTGGAGGACATCATAAGGGTCTTGAAACCCCTCGGAAAAGCGGGACGGACGACGCTGAAGAAACCGAAGGACTTTTCGGATCTGCTCAAGGCGATCAAGGGCACGCCTCAGGAAGAAGTGATAAATTATATTGTCCTTAGAAGCCTCAAGCAGGCGCGCTATTCGCCGGTGAATGTCGGCCACTTCGGGCTGGCGTCGGAATCCTACACGCATTTCACCTCGCCGATACGCCGCTATCCGGACCTTGTGGTGCACAGGATTCTGCGTGAAGTAGTTTTGAAGAAGCGGTTGTCGGACAAGAGGGCGAAGGAACTTGAGAGCATGCTTCCCGACATCGCCTTCAGCTCTTCACGGATGGAAAGGGTTTCCGATGAGGCGGAGAGGGAGGTTGTAAATGCGATGAGGGCCTGGTTCATGATGGACAGGGTGGGCGATGAGTTCGACGCCAGGATTGTCGGCGTAACGCCTTACGGGCTGAGGGTCAGGCTGAAAGAATTCTATGTGGACGGCTTCCTCCACGTCTCATATATGACTGATGATTTCTATCAGTTCAATGACAGGAACATGACCATTTACGGGAGAAACACGAAGAAGACGTTCAAGATAGGTCAGGAATTGCGGTTGCGCGTCGACAGGGTCGATATGGAGGAGCGGGAGATCATCTTCGGGCTTGCGGAAAAATAACTTGTCATTTTGGCATCCCGACTTCACCCGCATCTTCAGCCGGTCTTCAATCACAAAATCCTCAAAATAGCGCTGCCATTCCTCCGGTCTTGCTCAATCAGATCAACTAAATCTGCGGCAAATTTGAGCGCCAATTCTGCCAATCTATTTTTCCACAAGCCCCAACCCGCATCAATTCCCTGAATTTCGGAACCAAGGATTGTGCAAATAAAATCATGGTGGGCAGTCGCAGAATCGAACTGCGGACACGAGGCTTTTCAGGCCTCTGCTCTACCGACTGAGCTAACTGCCCTTGGATAATAACTATAACCATTAGCTTTTTGATTGTCAACAGATGCGGCACTACGTATGAAAAAAATCGGACCCTACATACCGTCAATAATCTCGGGTATACTGGTAGTCCTGTCCTTCCCGGTTTTCGATCTTTATCCCCTCGCCTGGATAGCCTTCGTGCCCCTTCTGGTTTCCCTGTGGGGAAAAAGCGGCCGGCAGGCATTTGCCAGGGGCTATGTTTTCGGTCTGGTCTATTTTTTTGGGACACTGTACTGGATATATCATTCCATAGACTTTTACGGGGGCGTTTCCTTCCCGGCAAGTATTTCCATAGTATTGCTTTTATGCGCTTATCTCAGTCTCTACCCGGCTTTGTTTTCCGGCATTTTCTCCGTGCTTGTCAAAAAGACAAGGCTGCCGGCCCTTCTTATAGCACCCGTGATATGGGTCGCTCTCGAGTTTGTACGTTCTTATGCCCTGACCGGCTTCCCATGGTCCAGCATCGGTTACAGCCAGTACAAGTTCCTGCATATGATCCAGATTTCCGATATAACGGGCATTTACGGGGTATCGTTTCTGGTGCTGGCAGTCAACGGTGCTATTGTCGATCTTTTCCTCCTCAGGAAGCGGGTGCAGGACATGCCGCTTTTCCCGGCTTCTTCGACATACGCCGGCCTTTTGATACTCGTCGGAGTGCTGGCGGGGGCCTTTGTTTACGGTTCCTGGAGGCTTGGTCAGAAAAGGGAAGGACATGTGGTCAAGGTGAGCGTTGTTCAGGGCGACATAGAGCAGGACAAGAAGTGGGACCCGGCCTACCAGAACCAGGTCCTGGATACCTATTTCACTCTTTCCCGAAAGGCCGCCGAATCGTCCCCTCAGCTCATAGTGTGGCCCGAGACCGCCCTGCCGTTCTTTTTCGGTTTTGACGAGGCAAACACAGCGAAATTGATAGATTTTGAAAAGAGTCTCGGCTCGGACCTCCTCTTCGGGACCGTTCTGGTGAAGGAGCACACGGAGGGGAAGGTACTTCTCGCAAACAGCGCCGTACTCCTCGACAAGGAGGGAAAAACCGTCTATCAATATGATAAAATACATATGGTACCCTTTGGGGAATATGTTCCGCTGAAAAGCATCCTTTTCTTTGTCAATAAGCTGGTTGCCGGCATTGGCGACTATATTCCAGGGAAGGAGTACGTAAAGGCAAAGACGGATTTTGGAAGCTTTGCCACCCTGATCTGCTATGAAGTGATCTTCCCCGGTCTGGTGAGGAAGTTTTATACGGACGGCGGGGATTTTATTGTGAATATTACAAATGATGCATGGTTCGGAGACACTGCGGGACCGCACCAGCATTTCAGTATGGCGGTGTTCCGGGCGATCGAGAACAGGAAACCCCTGATACGTGCCGCCAATACGGGAATATCAGGATTCATAGACAGCAGCGGGCGGATACTTTCCCGCACGCCGGTATTCCGGAGGCTGGTGTTGACGGAAAATGTGAGGACAGACGGTACCATGACGTTTTATACCCGGTACGGAGACCTTTTTTCATACCTGTGCATGGTACTGTCAATCATTATGGTGATAAATATGAGATTTTGGAGGTAACCATGGTTATTCAGTCAGAACTTAAGGAAGACCTTTCCGCTTTGAGGGCGAGAACCGAAGCATTACGAGGTTATCTTTGATATCGCCGGGAAGAAAGAAGCGATATCTAAAATAGAAGGAGACCTCGCGCGTGAGGAGGTCTGGTCCTCTCCTGAAAAGACAAAGGAACTTCTCAAGGAAAAAGCCAGGCTTGAAGGTGTAGTGGTTTCCTTTGACGCCCTGGAAAGCAGACTTGCCTATATCGAGGATTCGATGGGCATTCTTGAGGAGGAAAGCGGGGAACTCTTTCTGAATGAGATCAAGACGGGGCTTGACTCCCTCAAAGAGGATGTGGAAAATATCGAGCTCAGGAACCTCCTTTCCGGAGACCTCGACAAGAACAACGCCATCCTCACTATCCATCCGGGCGCGGGCGGCATCGAGAGCCAGGACTGGGCGCAGATGCTGATGAGGATGTACCTGATGTGGGCGGAGAGGCACGGCTATAACTCCCAGGTAATAGATGTTCAGCCTGGTGAAGAAGGCGGAATAAAGGATGCCACAATTACCATCAGCGGAGATTATGCTTATGGATACCTCAGTCCGGAGGCCGGTGTTCACCGGCTGGTCAGGATCTCTCCCTTCGATGCGAAAAAGAGGAGGCACACCTCTTTCGCCTCCGTAATCGTTTTGCCGGAAGTGGAGGACGACGTCGATATCGAGATCCGGGAGGAGGACATAAAGATGGACACGTTCAGGGCCTCGGGAGCAGGCGGACAGCACGTTAACAAGACTTCCTCGGCGGTCAGGCTGACCCATCTTCCGACGGGGATCGTTGTGACCTGTCAGAACGAGCGTTCCCAGCACAAGAACAAGGCGGTCGCGATGAAGGTACTGAAGGCTAAACTCTACGATCTTGAAGTGAGAGAGAAGGCAAAGAAGATGGAGGACATTGTCGGGGACAAGAAGGACATCGCCTGGGGAAGCCAGATACGGTCCTACGTGCTTCAGCCCTACCGGCTTGTGAAGGACCACAGGACGGGACTGGAGATAGGGAATGTAGACGCTGTGCTGAACGGGGATATCGACAGGTTCATAAAGGAATTTCTCAAGACAAAGACGAAAAGGTGAGCGGAGACTTAATGAGGGGAAATGTGAAGGGAGATTGTTCGAAGCGCGTGTATGGAAACGCCGTCTGTGTCTTTTGCCTGTCATTCCGGCTTGACCGGAATCTTTCCGAAGACTTTACAGAAAGATTCCCGGTGCCTGCCTGCCGGCAGGCAGACGCTTCACTTGCGGGAATGACAGCCCTTTCTGTGAAGTAAGCAATTTATACACAGACTCTGATTGCCGAGGGAGAGTGACATGATAAAAGAGGCGATTCATCTGCTGGTAGACAATATTGATCTGTCAGAATCCGAGATGGCCGAGTGTATGAAAGAGGTCATGGAGGGCAGGGCCGCTGATTCTCAGATAGGGTCATTCCTTACAGCCCTTAGGATAAAGGGTGAGACCGTGGATGAGATAACGGGCGCGGCGCGGATCATGAGAGAGAAGGCAGCGCGGATCAAGGCTCCTGAAGGCGTGATCGATACATGCGGCACGGGGGGAGACCTGTGCAATACCTTCAATATCTCGACGGTCACGGCAATCGTCGTTGCGGCCGCGGGCGTCCCGGTGGCCAAGCACGGGAACAGGGCCGTATCGAGCAGGTCCGGCAGCGCCGATGTGCTGGAGGCACTCGGCGTGAAGATCGACCTGCCGCCGGAGAAGGTGGAGAAATGTCTGTTTGAGACCGGATTCGGCTTTCTTTTTGCGCCTCTGTTCCATCCAGCCATGAAGTACGCCGTGGGGCCGAGACGTGAGCTCGGCATCCGGACCATCTTCAATATCCTCGGACCGCTTACCAATCCGGCAAATGCCGGGAGACAGGTCCTGGGCGTGTTTTCGGACAGTCTCACCGAACCTCTAGCGAGAGTCCTCGGAAATCTCGGGGCCGAGGACGCGATTGTCGTCCACGGCGAAGACGGACTTGACGAAATTACCGTCTGCGATGGTACGAGGGCCTCCCGGTTCCGGAGGGAAGGTGTCGAGAACATGTATTTTTCTCCCGAGGACTTCGGCATGAAACGGGCGAAAACAGATGATCTGGTGGGAGGCGACAGGGAGGAAAACGCCGGTATAGCGCGCAGGATCCTTCAGGGGGAGAAAGGCGCCAAAAGTGATATCGTGCTTATCAACTCCGCTGCCGCCATTTCCGTTTCCGACAGTGCCCCCGATATGATGACCGCCCTCCGGATGGCAAAGGAAGCGATAGAATCGGGCAGGGCTCTGAAGAAACTCGAAGAGATAATCAGAGTTACAAACTCTCTTTAATGGTGGGGCAAGTTCTTTCCTTTGTACCTCTGCTGTAAGGTCAAGTCAGGATAAAAAATGTCTGCGGTCATAAAGATTTCTCTCACGTTTGTGCTTATATTGGTGCTCCTGAGGAAGAAGGTCGGGATCGGCTATGTGATGATGGCGGGTTCGGCTGCTCTCATCCTTCTTTTCAGAATGGGCGTTCCCGGTATCTTCTTGACAGTAAGATATGCTGCTGTCAACCCGGTGACGCTGGAACTGCTGCTGGCCCTTTCCCTTATCAGGATGTTCGAAATCGTACTGAGGGAAAAGGACGTGCTTTCGGCGATGATGACGGCTGTGAAGGGGTTTTTCAGAAGCAGGAGGGCCGTCATTGTGTCGATGCCGATGCTTATCGGGATGCTGCCTTCACTGGGCGGGGCCTATTTTTCGGCCCCGATGGTCAAAGAGGCCACTGCGGGGTTGAAGATGAGCCCGGAGGAAAAGGCGTTCGTCAACTACTGGTTCAGGCACCCGTGGGAATATATACTCCCGCTTTATCCCGGCATCCTGCTGGCAGCGGCGGTGACCCATATCCCTTTATACAGTCTGATCACGGCAAACTTCACTTACTCGCTTGCACTTCTGGCCATGGGTTTTCTTATAAGCATGCGGGGCATCGGCAAGAGAATCGTCCCTGCCAGGGCCGCAGCGGGCGGCCCTGCAAGAAAGGGCAACTATTCCAAATGGGCAAGCTTTCTGCCTGTCTTTTCGGTGCTTTTTCTCGTTGTGGCCTTACATATTGAACTTCAATATGCGCTCATGGTGATCGTCGCCTTGCTGCTGCTGATTTACCGTTACCCCCTGAAAGAGGTGTGGAGGATCACGAGACACGGCTTTGCCCGGGAGGTGATCCTCCTCATCCTGGGGGTGATGCTCTTCAAGCAGGCGATGGAGTCCTCGGGGGCCGTCACTCAGCTCAGTTCCTTCCTGGTAAAGGAGGGGATCCCCGTCCTGCCCATACTCTGTGTCCTTCCCTTTCTGACGGGTCTTCTGACAGGGCTGACCGTGGGGTTTGTCGGGAGCACGTTCCCGCTTCTTGTCAGTATTTCCGGGGGCGCGCCCGTTGCCAGCATGTCTCTCGCCTTCGCCGCAGGGTTCATCGGCGTACTTTTTTCGCCGGTGCACCTTTGTCTCGTCCTGACCGGGGAATATTTCGGCGCCGACCTTTGGGGGATGTATAAGAAGATTATCCCCGCGGGTGCTTTCATATTTCTCGCGGCGTTTATAGAATATATGATAATGCGTTGAGCCGTATCAGACTCTTTGTGCTATATTTAACAGGGATCAGGAGATGCTGAGAGAACTGAGGATCAGGAACCTGGCGATCATCGATAATCTTACCGTGAGGTTTGGCAGTGGACTGAATGTACTCACGGGCGAAACGGGCGCCGGCAAGTCGATTATCGTCGACGCGCTGGGGCTTGCTCTCGGGAACAGGGCCCAGTCGGATTTGATAAAGTCGGGAGAGAAGGAGGCGTCGGTGCAGGCATGGTTCGAAATCGGCGACTGTGAGTGTGAGTCCTTTCCTGACGCCGGGATAGACATGTCCGAGGGACTTATTATACGGAGGGTGCTTTCTTCGGCAGGAAAGAGCAGGGCATTCATAAACGATACGATGGTGACCCAGCAGACCCTGGCGGAGGTGGGCAGGCGACTTGTGGACATACACAGCCAGCATGAGCACCAGAGTCTTCTGTCGCCTGAAATGCAGATGGTCCTCCTTGATTCCTACGGCAGGCTTCAGTCTGAACGCGGAAAAGTCGAATCGCTTTTTCGCGAGGTCGACCTGCTCAGGGACGAACTCGAAGGCCTGAAGGAAAAAGTTAAGGAGAGGGCCCAGAGGCTGGACCTGCTGAAATTCCAGATAAACGAGATCGACGGCGCAGTCCTCAAGACAGGGGAAGAGAAGGAGCTGGAAGAGGAAAGGAAGATACTGGCGAACCTGAACAGGCTCCGGGAACTGGCGGAGACGGCTTACTCTGACCTTTACGGTTCAGAAGGCTCCTGCACGGAGTTGCTTTCCTCTGTGATCATGCGCGTGAGGGAGATATGTGCCATCGACAACGGCATGGAGGATACCCTGAATCTGCTCGAGTCTGCAAAACCTCTTCTGGACGATGCGGCTTTTGCCCTGAGGGGGCACCGTGAGCGGTACGAGGGGGAGCCGCAAAGGCTGGAGATGGTGGAGGACCGGCTTGAACTGATCGGTAAGCTCAGGAAAAAATACGGGGATTCCGTGGAAAAAATCCTGAATCACAGGGTGGATGCGGAGAAGGAGCTGGAGGCCCTGGAATCGACGGACGAGCGGCTCGATCTCCTCTCCGGGGAATTCGCCCTGAAGGAGCAGGAGCTCTTCGGGGCCGCTGCCTCGCTCTCGAAGAAAAGGGAAAAA
>JARRRD010000068.1:0-36866 GCA_037381085.1 Candidatus Sulfobium sp. | reverse complement strand
GGAAAAAACGGCCCTGGAACTTGAAGGTCTTGTAGCTTCGGCGCTGGAGGAACTCGCCTTCGGACACGCCCTGTTCAGGATAGAAATCAGACAGGAACGCGGCGGTGACGGAAGGGAAAAGGTGGGACCGGCAGGCATGGACAGGGTCGAATTCCTTTTTTCGGCAAATCCCGGAGAACCGCCGAAGCCGTTGTCAAAGGTGGTGTCGGGAGGTGAGCTTTCCCGTGTAATGCTTGCCATGAAGAGCATCCTTGCGGATGTCGACAGAGTGCCGGTACTGATCTTTGATGAAGTGGACGCCGGAATCGGCGGCAAGACTGCGGAAAGCGTGGGGAAAAAACTGGACAGGATTTCGGAGACGCATCAACTCCTCTGTATCACGCATCTGCCGCAGATCGCGAGCTTCGGGGACCATCATCTGAAAATCGAGAAGAAAGAAAAGGGAGGGGGGGTACATGTGGAGGTCAGGGAACTCGACGGCAGGGAAAGGCAGGACGAAATCGCCAGGATGCTGAGCGGAAAGGTTACGGAACTTTCGAGGCGTCATGCCGGAGAACTTCTGGAAGGGATGAAATGAGGATGAAAGGAAAAATCAAAATACATATCGAACTCTGCAAGGGCTGCGCGTATTGCGTCGACACGTGTCCGGCCGGGGTCATTTCGATCAGGGAACGTTTTAACAAGAGCGGCTACTTTCCGGCCTCCGCCGAGCACATGGAGAAATGTACGGGATGCGCCATGTGTGCTCATGTGTGCCCCGAAATAGCGATCGAGGTATACCGCAGCAACGGCAGGAAATAGACGGGGTCAGTATATCAGTCTCCTCCCCCCGATACCGGGGAGGGGTCGGCACCGTTTATCCTGGGCTGACCGGCGGTTTCATGATCCAGCCCCATCATTTTGGACCCTGCAACAATGTTCACAAGTAATCCTCTCTGCGAGGATACCATGCGTCAACTGCTTTGGCAGGTGATGTAAGAACCTTTGCGCTGTGCTCCTGGTTGGAGAAGATCACAACACCGTCACCTTTCCCTAAAACCGTAGTCTCCCCTTCGACGGTGAATTCCAGCTCGCCTTCGACGATATATGTAATTTGCTCATGAGAATGTTTGTGCGCAGGTATTACGGCATTCGGCTCAAACTCAAAGATTGTCATCATTGTACTTTCACCTGATACGGTCTTCAGGCTGATCCCTTCAAGAAGTTGTTTTGCCCGCAGATCGGATTCACTGAAAAAGCTCATAGCACCTCCTCACCTTCGGTTGAAAAATTCATACTCCCCAAAAAGGCAACACTCTCAATGTTTCGCTGCCGCCCTATCGTCAAGAACTTCCATCCCGGTCTTAAGTAGTATGTAGAAAAAAATATTTCCCTCGGAACTTTCGTTCATCGAGCTTGTCACATTATACATTTAATGGATGTGTCTTTCAGCGAGAACGTCAGGGCTTGCCCTGCAATATGCCATAGAAGAAAGTGATCCACCTGCCTCGGCTCGAACTGCTCACAGAAACAAACGCCTAGACAAAGCCTTTTCAGAATGTATGTTACAAGTGAAAATCGACGCCGGTTTTCAGCCGCCTATTCCTGCTCACCTGTCCCATGTCAAGGGCTGACCCCTTCGCCTTTCTCGTAGGGGAAATTGCCAACTTGGACGTATATCCGGTTCGATAGTTTCCGAATTCTTCGTGCCGTTTGATTCTTATCTGCATGACTGTCGGTTGTTGCCGGATCCTTTCAGATGCTGAAAGGCGATGAACCCATAGACTTTCATTCAGACATCACGCTGGCACATCCTCACAGTACTTCTCATTAGTTTGAAATGCTCTTGACTGTTCGGTATGCCCCGTTACATTCCTGCCTTGCGCAGCAAACATTCGCTCAGTACGCCAGAAAGGCGCTATATGCCCAACTTCTCCCGACGTGAAATTTTGATGCAAACCCGCAGTGGCCGTGATCTGAACCTGTCGATAAAGTATTATCCTCCGGACAGCAGGCTGGTCCACAAGACGATTAGGAAGTGCCCTAAGTAGTTGCCTATAACCTGTCGGATCTGTGATACTCCAAATCTAACTTAAGATCTTTAAACGTTTTGAATTAGTCTCTTATTCTATTATTAAATTCTCCACCCTTATCTTACCCGCGGTGATAGTCATAGTCCCCTGGACAATCGTAAAACCCGTTTGAGAGGTAAAGGACGAGTCATAACCACCCTCTAGAAAAACCGATATATTGGAACTGAAATCAAGATCTTCAATGAAAGTCGATGCCTGCATTTCAAGAATGTCGTCACTTGAGCACTGGCTGTAAGCTCCTTGAATGGTGGAATAGGTTGTACCGTCTGATACTTTTCTAACAAGTCCACTGCCACTCGATGTTGTCGTGAAGGTCATGTCCGACCCGTAAGATGTCCCGGCACTGCTGGAGGCCACTATCCTGTAATGATAGGTATAATTCGGTGAAAGCCCTGCGAGGATGTCGGAAACACTAAGGTTGCTTGTACCGTTACCGACTGACTGGAAAGGGGTACTGTTATCGTAGGACACAGTCATGCCGTACTGGAAGTATGCGGTCGTGCTTGTTCCATTGGGGTTGACCGTGCCGTTCAGTGTCGCACTCGTGGCCGTGATGTTTGTCGCACTTCCCGTCGTCACCGTGGGCGCCGTAGGTGCCGAAGGTACCGTGATAGTCGCCTGGGCCATGAGGAAAGGTTTCGCGCCATCCACGTTCATGTTGTGTGTCCACAGTGACCAGATGGTATTGCCCCAGGCCTTGAGCTGCGAGAAGAAAGGGTCAGTCTGGACGATATAAGCACTTGCCGGCAAGGTCCTGTTGTTCGGATTCCCGTTGATCTCGTCTCTGAGGAACTCGATGTATTCCCTGCTCGTGGTCTGATAGTAGAGGTTTATTTCAACATATGCTGCTCCGGCGGGAATGTTTATTGTCACAGCATCATATCCTCCGGCATAATCGGCAGCCGTAAAATAGCCCGGATCATCAGCGCCATGCCACCGGGGCTGGGCTAGACGGGCCGCGGCCTCGTTGATCCTGAAGCCTTTCGGCGGGATACGGTTGTCCTTGTACCGGTCCGTCGCAAGGGCAAAGTGGAAGGTATCACTTTCTCCTGTCAGTGTGCTGCTTGGTTGATCTTCATAGACCAGTTCGTCATCGTAGACCTCATTTGTACCCAACGGCGCCGGCGCGGCAAGGAAAGACGTCTGATAGTTGTATGTGAGCCCTATCAATGTGCCTGCTGCATAGTCGTAAGGGTTCACTTCATATATGAGCTGGTTGTCGGCATTGTAAGCCCTGATGTTTACGAACATCCTCCTTCCCTCGGGGAATCCGGAGATGAGCTTGTGAGCCGTCTGGTTCTGTATTTTGAAGGAGAGGGCCCCCGTATCTGGGTTATATGTCGCTCCCTCGATTGAGGCCGCCAGCCGTAGCTGCTCCTTCGCCCGATCCACTCCCGCAAGCAGAGCCACAGGGTCGATGCCAAGGCCCTGGCTGAGGTCGAGGGTAAGAACAGACGGGCCCTGGTTAAGAAGCTGGGCGTTTGTGGCGTCATAATTCGGCGATCCGCTTATTGCACTCGCCAGCACGTACGATACCCAGGCGTTCCCGCCGGTCAGGTCGTGCAGCGGCTCGCCGCTGTTGGGATGCTCAATACTCTCGGTAGTAGAGGGATCGCCGGTACGTACTATTCCATTCTTCAGGCTGCACCCCTTCCCCACTACATCCCTCATATGACAGTCCTGACACTTGGCGATGTAATTATCCGGATAGGATGTATTGAATATATCAGGCGCAAAGGGACCTATGCCGGGTGCCCCGCCTTGTTGTCCATACGCCGAGAGCATGAACTCCGAAAAGGTCCGCTCCACATGAAAATAGCTGCTCGCGGAATGGTTTTCGGTCCAGAGGGTGTTTGTGGTGCCTGTAAAGTTCGCCCGGGTTTCTTCGGGTGTAACGCCACCTAACAGGTAGTTTGCGAGGATCGGGTTTGAAACGTCGTGACAGGTGCTGCAGAAATATTTTGACTTGTGATAGCGGCTGTAAAGCATCGGGTGCCTGGCGTTCGCATCGGCAAACGACGCACGTTTATCCCTGATCCCGCTCAGGAAATACTGTCCCGACGCGTTCTCTGAATAATTCGGATAGCTGAATGGAAAGCTGTCCGCACCGTAGAATTGCCTGCCGTTGAAAAGCAGGATATTCAGGGCAAGGTTCTTATCGACATCGTAAGTATTGTCAGCAGCGGTTTGGGACGGCGTGGAGCTTAAATTAGTCTCGTCCCAGTAGTTCAGCCAGTCGTTCCCTTCTCGTGTGCCTGCATGAGTGCCTTCAAAGAATGGGTCGAACTTGTTGTGGCAGAAGTCACATTGGACACCGTCATGATCCGACCCTGTCATTAGAGAAGCATTTGTAGGGTCAGAGCGCCCTTCTATCCACCCTTTAGGAAAGTGGCATCTCTCACAGATGTCGGTGGCATTGGGACGGCCTATCGCCCATGTTGAATCCTGCGCGGCCACTGTGAGACATGCGAAGAAGAGGAAATCTCTTGCTGACTGCGCCATCATCGAACCCCGCCAGTTGAATCCGGGCTCCACTGCCGAATCATAACCTGCGTGGCAGTTCTGACATCTATCCGGGCTTTCCAATGAAATATTGTTATCAGGCGGAGGCTGGGACCCTGGCATTCTGACAAGAGGGTCGTCCGCGACAGGTAGCGGGGTAAAAGCGTAGGTCGCGCTAAATCCAACCAATGATAGTGACATTGATGCAAAAATAAGACTTAAAACCCATCGTTTCATTTTTTTGCATCCTGTTAAAGACTGCTGAAGCAGTCCTCACGGCGTCTGAGTTAGATTCGTTGCCACCGAAAGATCACCCAGGTCATTCTCTTTCGACATCAATGAGAAGACCGGACTCACCGAGACTTTCCTTCGTTAGCTCGATCGTCCTAAATATAAAGACCCGCCGCTTTCCTTTCTACCCACGTGGGGTTCGGCTTTATCGGGACTGCCCGTCTCATTAATTACTTTATAGCGCCACACAATCGCTCTGTCAAATTATAGCTTCAGGTAATAAGAAATGAGCAGCAGGAGGCAAGATCGTCGATGATTTGTCATGCAAATCTTCATGCACGCAAATCACAGCCGAAAGCAGATTTCAGGAAAGACTTAGTGGGGGTCTATATCAGCCAGCCTGTTATCATGTTACGCCCCGTACTCTCCGGCAAGAAGACGCGAAGCCATGGCTCGATCATTTTTTCCACTTCTTCCTGAAAGCCGCACCTTGGCACAGTCCATAAACGCTGTATGTTAGTCTCGAAAACCTGCAATTACAAAAATCCCACAAATTACCCAGTCGGCTTTTGGTCCATATTATCAGGATATGCCCAGACGCCTATCTTGAGCCCCATTGATTTCATTGACTATTTTCTTTTCAAGAATTGTCGCCTGTGCTATTATGATAACGATTATGGGGAGAATACCTGCTGGGGATATTAATTGTTAGCTTAAAAAGATTAATATCGTGAATTGGAATCGGAAAGAATTATATGACCTAGTCGTCAAAAGGCATGGACAGCCTCAAGCGGACTTGCTAATGCCCAGCCTAATATCCACTGTATGGAAATTATCTATTGCCCAATACCATGCGCACGAAGCACAAACCATAATTGGAAAATTAAGTTCTCATTCTTCGAAAGACGAATATGTCGAAATTGTTAAACTGATATTTGAACAGGATGCCGGAAGTGACAGGGGCCGGGAAGTCACGTTAGCTAAATTTCAAGCTGAAGCAAATATAATCGCTTGTGCTCAGGCAGTTCATTCTATTGCAGATATTTTTTCACAAATTATTTATTTAGGCTTAAACCTTGATAAACACCTTAAAAAACCAATACTGGAAAACAATAGATATCTTATGGCCGTCAATCAACAATTAACCAACCTTCCGCTGTTCAATAAATTGCAGTTAAAACTGAACGATTTTTTAACTTCTAAGCAGTTTCAATATTTGAGCGCCTATGTGAATACAACTAAACATCGGAGCTTAATCCCTTCAACATACTCCATTTCTTTTGCAGAAAACATAGAGCCAATTCATGGCCTTAAAATATCCGAATTTCTTTATAAGGGCGTTCTTCATAAGGCCAAATGGTCAAAAGAATTTTTTAAAGACGATATTAACTTTTTTACAACTTCCTTTGCCGGTATTGGAAATGAAATGAATCTATGCATCAACTTGAGCTAACAAAACTTTCCAGCCGACCGGTGATAAGTCCGGTTCGTTTTTTTGCTTCGGCATAATTGCCCGGCGGCTGAAAGACCTCGTTAGCTTAAATATTATTTTTTCATTATAGAATATATCATAAAGCAAAGTAAGGAGTGAAAACGTGAGTACTAAAATTAATAAGCTCGGTTTTCGGTTTGGAATTCTTGCATTTGCTTCAAATGTTGCATTTGTAATCGTTCAAACGTTACAGCTTTTGAAAGTACTTAAATACCCATTTGATGAAATTTTTATTTATGGATTTTCACTTTGTATAGTTATACCCTTTGTACTTGAAATGCTAGCATTCTATTACATTACTCCGGAAGATAAAAAATTTTGGGCGCATGCTGCCCTTGTTTTTACTGTAATTTATGCAGTATTTGTTATAGCAAATTATGTTGTTCAATTATCTACTGTAATTCCAATGACACTAAGAGGCGATGCTGAGGAAATAAAAATTCTTATCCAGACTCCGCATTCTCTATTTTGGGATTTCGATGCAATAGGTTATATATCAATGGGTTTTGCTACATTATTCGGCGCACTTGCTCTTGAAAAACATGGATTTAAACGATGGGTTAGAATTTCTTTTCTGGCAAATGCAATCGTTACACCTTTGATTGCATTTGTTTATTTCTACCCAGATTTTTCAGAGACAATACTTCTTTTAGGTATCCCTTGGATGATAACAGCACCTGTTGCAATGTTGCTTTTAGCAATAATGTTTAAAGAGAAATCAAGAAGCTAACATCAGTTTCAATAAGGACGGGCTGCGCCCGCCTGTTAAACTGCGCGTTCTTCCTCTTTGTTTCCGTCGTAAATCTTCAGCTATAAGCCTTCCTTGATTTTGAGGGTTTGTCGGTGCAGCCCAGATCGCAAGACGCTCTCGCAAGCACACTAGGGCCGTGCATACTTCAGGGCAAAGCTGACGACCCCAGTCGAAAGTCTTGTCCCCCATTGAATGCCAAAAGTAACGAACACCACTTGCCGGATCGCCAGCCCTCTGAATCGATAGAAGGTAACCTGCCGGGCTGGCGATAGTGAGGCGAGTGTTTCAGGAGAAAGTTTTTTTCAGTTTCGCCTCGGCGAAACTGTGGGTAATCAGTCAAACCTGACGCCAGATAGACAGCCCTGCACCCGAGTAGGCGGAAGGCTAAATCAAAATATCCTGTATCTGAGAGTTTTTCTCTCAATCCCGAGGAGGGGTTTGATGCCTATGATGCTGAAGAAGAGTTCACTGCTCCTGACCCTCCCTACCGGTCGCACTTCCCGGAGGCGGCCAATCAGGAGGAACCTTACTGCGAACCTGAGCAGAGAGGAAATGACCAGGAGGGTCAGTATCTTGTAGCCGAGAAGGGGAGGCAAAACCTGGACGAGATAGCCTCCCGTCATAGCCCCTGCAAAGAGAGCGACTCCGTTTATCACATTGAAATAGGCGATGCTCCTCGTACGGTCCCGTGACGGGACGGCGTCATAGACAAAATTTGCGGCGGAGAGATTGAACCCGGCCCAGAGAAAGCCCGAATAGATTTGAGCGCAGACCAGAAAGGCCGGTTGCAGGCTGATCAGCCACAGGAGCGGAATGGTGCATATCAGGAGGGAAGTGGCCTTCACCACCTTTACGTTGCCTACGTGGTCCGCATGTCGTCCCCATCGCCAGGTCGTGAGAAAGACGGACAGGCTGGCGGCAACCATGATGACCGTATAGAGAAGATAGCTGAACTTCAGGTTCCTCAGCATGAGGACCGCAAAGAAGGGACCGGCGAGGTTCACGGCAAAGTTCATCAGTGAGACGGAAACTACAAACCTGGAAAAATTGTCCTCCTTCATCCTGGAGAGGAATTTCATGAATACAAGCCTCTTCCGAGATTCCGCGGCCATCGGGGGCTCGTACATCTTTTTCAGGTATGACCAGGAGAGCATCCTGAAGAGAAAAGCGGCGCCGAATATGAGGGCAAAGCCGAGGGACGCCGAGAACGGCTCCGTATAATGGACGATGAAGCCTGCCGCAAACATGGCGGCGATAGCCACAATCCCGGCAAGGCCGTTCCTCCGTCCGAAAAAATCCCCCCTGTTTTCTTGAGGCACGAGGTCTGACATCATGCTCCCCCACGCAGGCGTGGCAAAGGCCCCGAAAGCAGTGAAGAGTGTTACGAACATGATGAAGACATAGACGCTGCCGGCATTTCCGTGGAAAAGAGCGACGGCCGCCATGGGAATGAGCATCAGCGCCTGCAGAAGAACGAAGATGGTGAGCACCCTCTTTCTCGACCCCAGGAGTTTGCTGACCTCCGTGCTCCTTATCTGAAGAAGGGCCGCCAGAAGGTTGGGGACAGCCGTCAGAATTCCGATTTGCCTGGCCGTTGCGTTGATCAGGAGGAGAAACGGGGCGAAATATTCCTGGGTGAAGCCACCCATCGCACCGGCGAAGATGCCGTCCCAGACGGAATGTCTCAGGCTTTGCCTGACTCTGTCCTCTTCAGAAAACATTTGGTGCTCCAAGATAATATTTTAGCCCAATAATCTGTGGATATCGGGCTAACGGCAGTGATATGAGACTGGAATGGCGGAAAGACGGCTTCCGGACTGTAAGGTTCATCCGAGGCCCGGTAGATCTTGAATGGCGACAAGATCGGCATCGGCATTCAGGAGCTGAGTTGCCATAGTGTGTCTCAAGTGATGTGCCAGGCCAACTGCCTGTTATGCTATCGCGCCCACTCAGGTTGAGCCCTGACCGGCAGTACAGGCATAACAGTGGTCACCGACCGTAATTGTCCTTCCTGCAAGCCGTGAATAATCAAACTCCCTGACATTTTGCGGGCAATTACCCTGGACTGTGAGCCCAAGCATCTGATTGAAATCACAATCATAGAGTGCGCCGTCCGGACCGACGCTAACAAGCCGCCTGCACATCAGACCGGGGATCGTTTCAGGGTTGAAAGCGCAAACGAGTTTTTCTGTGTATTTTTCAAGATTATTCATTCGTATCAGGTGATCTCTGAACCTGCCGATAGGCATGTTGGAGAATGTATACAGCTCATCAAAAGAAATCCCGTATCTTCTTTCCAGTTCCTTCTTGTAATCATGTCGCAGTGCCTCCTGAGGGGGCGAGAGAAAGGCACCTGCAGGATTATATACAAGATTCAGCTTCCTGTTCTCGCAGGCGTTTCCATAGCCGATGTCGTTTAATCTCTGGAGAGCACTGATACATTTTTCAAATGTTCCCCTGCCCCTCACCCTGTCGACATCAGTTTCCGTGTAATAAGGCAGGGACGCGATAACCTCAACGGAATTGTCGGCATAAAATTCAGGCAGATCTTCCATGCCTTCTTCAAAAAAGATGGTGAGGTTAGTTCTGACCATGACATGACTGCCGATGTTTCTTGCTTCTTCCACGAGATATCTGAAATGGGGATTCAACTCGGGAGCGCCTCCGGTAATGTCGAGGGTATTGATATTACGCTCTATTACGTCGAGCACGACATCGACAATCTCTCTGCTCATAGTCTGGCTTCTGTCCGGTCTTGCTTCCACATGGCAATGTTTGCAGGCCATATTGCAACTGTACCCGAGATTGACCTGAAGGATTGCAATCCCGCAGGCGGTCAGGGGCTGGCCGTTCATACTCAACATTCTTTCTTCAAACCCCATTAATATCTTCTCCTCCGCAATAAAGTCAATTTATAGGTTAAACATAATTCATCTTCAAATCATTTCCCCTTCGCAGAACGAAGTATCCGGGCGCCATGTAAGAGCAGCATCTCGCTTGTTCCGCATTTTGCCTCATTGCTGTTCCACGCACCAGTACCATTGTATTTATGGACGCATCGACTTATAAGATCGGGAATTGTCAACATTTTGACAATTATATTATCTTTTTCCAGAGCCTCTGACAGTAATGGACATTACATTTATATCATCTCATAATACATTATATTAATCTTAATACGGGGTACTAACCGGATTGAAGAGGAAGGGGCAGTAAATATGACGCAGGAACGGACAAAACTCTGGTATCTCAAGAATCTCGATATCTTCAGCCGGCTCACCGAAGAACAATATAAGCTGATCGACAAGCTTGCGGCCATGAGGCCGGTCAAGAAAGGAGAGGTGCTGTATTTCCAGGGGGCGACCGATAAGAAATTTTACATGCTTAAAAAGGGTGCGGTAAAGATTACGAAACTGACCTCGCACGGCAATGAAATCATTTTGGACATTTTTTCGGGGGTCACGCTATTTGGAGAAATTGGAGTGTTGAACCCACAGGAAAGAGACGAGTCTGCTGTAGTTGTTGAAGACGGACTTATCTGCACAATGACGAAGGAAGATTTTGAGAAGCTTGTACAGATGATTCCCGGGCTCGTTATCAAGATGACCAAGATAATCGGTCTCAGGCGGTGGAAGATCGAAAATAAGCTTCTCGGCCTGCTCTACCGGACAGTTGAGCAGAGGCTTGCCATAACGTTCTTGAACCTCCTCGATGATTTCTCGATACCTCGGGGGGACGGATATTTATTGAAGATCAAACTTACCCATAAAGACTTTGCAGATCTCGTCGCATCCACGAGAGAGACAGTGACAGTTACTCTCAATAAGCTCAAGAGTGAAGGACTCATTGACTTTGAAGATAAGTACCTCGTGATCAAACAGGTTGACAGAATAAGGTCGCTGGCTGAATAGTCCGGCTTAAGAACATTTGCGGCCACTTCGGGGCCGATGGCTTTGACGAAAACAAATGGGACAGCCTCTTAATTGGTGTGGGATATATGTAAATGCTTCACATCTTTTTTTCGAACAGAGGCTTGGTTGCATAATTTCGCTTAATAATTGCGGGAGGTCGGCATGGACATGGGTCTCATAGGTCTTGGCAAGATGGGGATGAATATGGCAAAAAGACTGTTAAGAGGAGGTCACTCAATTGTTGCATACAACAGGACTCCGGAAAAGACCAGGGAGATTGTGAAGGAGGGTGCCATCGGTTCGTTTAGTATTGACGACCTTGTCTCAAAATTGTCACCACCGCGCGTCATATGGCTCATGCTGCCTGCCGGCGACACTGTCGATGAATACGTCGACACTCTCTCCTCCCGCCTGGCCAAAACGGATATTGTCATCGACGGCGGCAATACTTTTTACAAAGACGATATACGGAGGGCCGAAAAACTCAGGAACAGGGGGATCCACTTTCTCGATGCCGGGGTAAGCGGAGGAATCTGGGGATTAACTGAAGGCTATTGCCTCATGGTTGGAGGCAATAGCGATGTATTCAATAGTGTCGAGCCGCTGCTTATTACGCTCGCACCCCCCGAGGGATATATGTATTGCGGGCAGACCGGTGCCGGTCACTACGTAAAAATGGTCCACAACGGCATCGAGTATGCGATGATGCAGGCGTATGCCGAAGGGTTTGAGCTTCTGAACGCCTCGGTGTACGGAAAGGACCTTGATTTTTCGGGTCTTTCTCATTTGTGGAACCGAGGAAGCGTGATCCGTTCATGGCTTCTGGAGCTTCTGGAAAGCGCTTTTGCGAAAGACCAAAGGCTGTCGGGAATAAGAGGATATGTTGAGGACTCGGGCGAGGGAAGATGGACGGTGAAAGAATCCGTTGACCTCGACGTCCCCGCAGAAGTCATAACCCAAAGTCTCTTCAAGCGGTTCCGGTCCAGACAGGAGGACTCCTTCGGTGACAAGATACTCGCCGCCTTGAGAAACGAATTCGGCGGTCACAAGGTAATAAAAAAATAAGGCGGTCATTACACGGGCATGATACGGACGCTCATATGCTTGGATAGAGATGGGACCTTAATTTATGATGAGAAGAAACATCTCTATCTCGGACGAGATGATGAATGGAGATCGAAGGTCAGGATATTGCCGTATGTGATGGAAGGTATCAGGCTGCTCAACAAGATTCCCGTCTCCTCTGTTTATATGATAACAAATCAGCCGGGAGTCGCGATAGCCGACTTCCCTCTCCTAACTGCGGCGAGGGCACATGAAGTCTGCAAATATGTTATCGATGGCTTTTTTCTCTGTCCCCATGCCGATCGGAACTACGTGGAACATCATCCAGAATATCAGTTCGATGAGGAACTTGTCTGCGACTGCGACTGCATGAAACCAGGCCTCGGAATGGTATTTGATGCATTGGGATCGGAAGGCATGACAAGAGAGAAGGCGAAGGTCTTTGTCGTCGGGGACCGCGCCTCCGATGTGAAGACAGCGCTCAATATTGGCGGAACGGGTATCCTTGTTCCTTTCGAGAATCAACCGGGGGAAGATAAAACGGTAGAACGTTTTCCGGACAAATCCAACATTTATATCGCCACAAGCCTCCTTGATGCGGCAAGATATATTTCTGATCATTAAAATCCAGTCATTCAAGGATTACGCCGATCTTGTCGCATCCACAAGAGAGACCGTAACTGTCACGCTCAACAGATTAAGGAGAAAAGGCGTAATAGATTTGAAGACAAATACGTCATGATACTATCCGTGGACAAATTGAGGGCCGCAGCGCGGGGATCATGGTCGCGATTTTAGCCTTTACGGGGACTCAACGACGATTAGGGAGAATACCTGCCCTTGGGGTAGAGCTTCATCAGAGCGGCGGGCAAGTCAAACCTGACGCTATCCTCGACGTTGTCTTTGCTGACCGTCACTGCAAGCTCCCATCGGCCCTGTCTCCGCAAGTTTAGGCCTGAGACAATATAAAGGCCGTTTCCCTTATCCGTTATAGTCGGCGCTCCCGGCACGCTTTGACCGGTCTACATGTTCTTAAGTGCCAGTGTAATCCTGGCCCCCTTCACGTCTGAATCTTTCGCATTGTGGAGCACGATGCCTACCACTCCTTTCCCTATAGGATATTCACTGTCATCAAGAAGGATCTCCACGCTAAATGCGGCATGTTCGGTGATATTGAACAGCGTCCTATCGAAATGTTTCGTGAATATCTTCTTCTCGTGAGGACCGTGGTTGTCATGGGCAAATGCCGGGACGGTAAAAAGCATACAAAAGATCAATATTCGGCCAAACACTGCGGATATATTTCTGTTCATGTATTTCTCCTCCGGGCAATAATGGTTAGACTTCTTCCCAACCCGCCATATTCTCTGATCAGGTCTCCTCTATCGTCAAATCATCCTCTATCGCTATGCAACCGATTATGCTCTGGGCCGCCGGACACAGGTGCAGATAGGATGAGAATGCTTCCCGCGCCTCCCGAGACTGCTCTCTCTGGAGTTTCAAGTGGTATGTTACTCTTATCCTGGTGATCTTGAGGATATTGTTGACATTTTCAATGTCTCCCTCCACCTCCGCCCTGTAACGGTCTTTTGTCGTGAGGATCTTCTTTCCAGCCAGCACCGTGGCCAGTGTACCCATCATTCAGGCGGCCGTGGCGGCAACGATATGGTCCAGTGTAGCGGCATGCTCTTCCTCCGGCTCAATCTTATAAAACTTCTTTATTCCCCCATGGACTCCGTAATAGACGGGTTCGTCCAATCCCGCGATGATAGCACGCCTGGTAGGGCCATTTTCTCTTACAACTGTAATATGAGATGTGTGGACAAGTTCTCCCATACCTGCTTTCCTCCTGTATCGAGCTTTGTATGTTTTCAGTATCCCGGAATTGCATCCATTTAGCAACACGTCCCTCCACAACAGCCCCCCTCGTCATTTTCGTTTCTTGCGGCAGCGGGGGCGCAGCCAAAAGGCCCGAAATGGGCTGCTCGATTGCCGGTCAACTGGAAGTGAGTCGCGTATCGCGTTTCCCCCAGCATCGAAGCGGTGTTGCCGCATACAAGCATTGGTTTACCCGCGATGAAGAGATGGTGGTCATCAAGCGCAAACCTGTGAGGATTATCAGGAATTGTGCCAAGGTATACGGCTGTCTGGCCATAGTCTTCGCATATATCTTCGAGGCTGTCGAGTTTGAACGCCCGCAAGGTCATGGAATAAAAATCTATCATGCCCGCTTTTTCATCTATCTCAGCATTGTCAAGAAATATCCTTCTCTTGGACATAACGCGGTAATCAAGACAGCCGAGGTCACTGAGCAGTCTCCTGAAATCTTCGATATACATTGCTCCGGCGAGGCATTCGCCATGGAGCACAGGATCATCCATGAAATGTTCCGGGATGCGCCTCCCCGTAAAAACATCCGAGAAATAGAGCTCTCCGCCGGGCCTCAACACCCTGAAGATCTCCGAGAATACCGAACGCTTGTCCGGTGAAAGATTGATAACACAGTTCGATATCACGATATCTTCCGAGTTATCTGCTATGCCGATTGCCCCTAAGTCCTCGATATACCCATGCCTGAACTCGACGTTATGCTCTTTATAGCCGAATTTCCTCATTTGCGAATCAATATGTCTTTTGCCGACTTCCACCTGCTCATCGGTCATATCGACACCTATGACGAAACCGTCAGGACCGACAAGACGTGAAGCTATGAATACGTCTCGTCCCGTCCCGCATCCAAGATCAAGGACAGTTCTCCCCTCAAGCGCCGGCGGGATGGGCGATCCGCATCCGTAAAACCTGTCCAGTATTTCCGGATCGATTTCCTGTAATACGCGGCGTATCGAAAGGGGCAGTTCGTCGTCATTACAGCAACAAGCGCTGCTCTTCAGATCCTTTGTCCCCCGGAGGATTTTGCCGTAATATTCTTTCAGTTTATTAAGTCGGTCTGCAGACATAATTATTCTTTTCTCCTTTGTGTTTAATCACACTTACAATTCTTCTCAGTAGCTTTTTTCTGCATAAGCGGCTGTAGCAGACGGGTAAACAGGAGGGACGCCCCAATGCCTCCGCTAAGCGGTCCGGCAATATACACGGTCAAGAAGTCGTAACGTCCGGCGGGGAATGCAACCTCGGCCCATCCCTCAAGGGTCGCGAAGATCCGTGGAGAGAAATCTCTCGCGGGATTCAATCCGGCCTGGGTAAGCGGCGCTATAATACAGATTATTACAGTAACCGTAACGCCTATGAAAAGTGGTGACAGAGGTTCGCCGGGCCGGCCGAGATTGCAGCCCTCGGTCAGTGCAAATATCAGAAAAACGAGGAGGAAAGTGCCTCCCGATTCGGCTAAGAAGGCATTTAAGGGCGTGACGGCGGCAGCCGGGCCGGCTCCGGGGTTTGGATAGAAGTCTGCGAAGATCATGGCGGTGCTGACAGACGCCGGCTTACCACGGACGATTCCATGACCTTTTTCATAGCGCGCGATCGAGGCGGAAAAGAGCATATAGAGCACGGCGGCGGCCATGAATGCCCCGGCAAACTGGGCTGCGACATAAGCAGGCAACCTTCTTATGGACATGCGCCCGCCTGTAACCATGGCGACGCTGACGGCGGGATTCAGGTGCGCACAGGAGAGATGTCGTGTAGCGTATATGGCAAGAGTTACCCCAATGCCCCAAATGGCAGCTACCTGGAAGAGACCGAAATGGGAGGAAAACAGTACGGACACCGCAACTGCGCCGCAACCTAAAAAAACCAATATGAAAGTCCCGACAAGTTCTCCCCAGAATTCAGAAAAATATTTCATTGGATCGTTTCTTAACCAATACCTCCGGCAAAAAATCACGAACTGCAGCACAAAAAACCATCAAATGGGGCGCTCAATTGTAATTAATTTACTTCACCAAGCATGGTTCATGAAGTAATGGAGCTTACCTTTTTACACTTTTCTCGGCAACAACGAAGGATTCTTTCTACTTCCCCAGCCCTCCAATATTCGCAGTTCCCCGCAAAAACACGAAGAATACTTGTAATGTTCTTTTTCGTAATAGGAAAGCTGCTTCTTCACGAGCCTTCCGGGATCAGTGTCATACATGACTTTAGCGGCTGTCTTTTTCTTATTACCTTCATGATATGTCTCACGCGCCGGCGGTCGTGACGCAGTCCGCTCCGGCAATTGCCTTCCCAAGATTGTTCGCCATTGTTCTGCGCTGTTCCGTAATTTTGTTGCTTGCGTTTCCCATTGGTCCGCTTTTTCCGGTTTCACAGAGTGCCCTCTTTCCTTGTGGTCCCAGTAAGCTGCAGGTATGATCTAGGGAAAAGCCTTGTCCCTCAGTGTCTGTTGAGCCGCCAGTCGTACTCCTGGTATCCGACCGACAGATTCTCCGCTTGCTCCGCCAGAAAGCGCCCGTCATCGTCGTTGTAAAGATATTGCGCTACAAACGTCAGCCTGTCGGACTGGCTCCGTCCGAAATCCTTTGAATACCACTTGAAGATGCGGGAAAGGGAAACGCGATGGTGATCACGGTCAATCACGACCGCCCCAGCGTTAAGAAATGTCCGGCCGGAGATGTCCAGTTCATCTTCCAGTTTGTCAGCAGTGTAGACATCAATCGGTGGGCATGAAGAAGAGGCGCATACCAGGGCGAAATGAATCCTCGGGTCGAGTGGCTCAACTGTGAATGCGAGTCTGGGATCGCCATGGCCAAACACGGGTGACAGCGCATAAGGCGGCCGCCTGTTTCCTCTTAGGACTCCGTGCTCTATTTCATAGGGAGTAAAGGTTGTGTCGCCGATCTGATAGCTGACCCTTCTAAAGAAGTCCCTCACCTCCTTCACCGAGCCCCTGATGCCGAGTTCAATAACGGCGTGAATGACAATGACGTTATAAAGGTTTATCCAAAACGCTATCTTTTCGCTTCGTTTCTCCAGGTCACCGAGATTCATGCCTTTGAGACTGTAGCTTAGGTCCAGGTATTCACGGAATGGTTCGGAACCTTTCATTTTCTCATAGGCAATCCGGCTTTCCGGGGTGTTGAAGAAAGCGCCGCGGAGCAGGTTCATGGTTTTCTTGAGGCGGCCAACGATTTCACGGGGAGGTAGCTGCTTTTCGGCCTCGCCGTCGTTGAGAAGAATCTTCGGAGCACGCAGCCTGTCGATAACGGAGGGACGCCGCTTCTCTTTTTCTCCTGTCCGAAGTTCGCCCTTGGCATCAAGGAGCCTGATGACACTGTTGACATAGCCGATGTGCGTGAACGCCTGCGGAAAATTTCCGAGGGCTTCGCGCCAGGTTACGTCGTATTCTTCGGAGAAGAGGCCCAGGTGGTTCGCCGTGTTCTCCAGCTTCCGCAGCAGCAGCTCGGCATCGTCTATCCTCCCGAGACCGATAAGGCAGTCCACCAGCCAGAATGAGCAGAGCATAAAGGTGCCTTCTCCACCCGGAAGGCCGTCCTCATCTCTATAGCGGTGGAGGAATCCATCGCGGCTCAGCTCGCGTTCAACTGCCTCTACGGTCGAAACGACCCTCGTGTCGTCGAAGGGCAAAAAGCCGAGAACGGGCAGGAGCAGATTGCTCGAGTCCAGCCCGGAAGTTTCATAATGCTGGACAAATGAGCGCTTTTCGTCGCTCCAGCCTTTTGCAAGCACCTCATCCTTGATTTGCTTCTTCGCTTCCTCCCATACTTCCGTCTCCGCCGGGAAACCATACCGCTTTGCGATAGTCAGCCCCCTGTCGAGCGCCACCCAGCACATTACCTTGGAATATACAAAGGAGTAAGGTCCACCACGCACTTCCCATATCCCGCTGTCGCGGTCCATCCAATGGCTGACCACATAGTTACAGATATCACGAAGCACGGGCCACATTTTATAACCGATCTTCCCTACATAGTCCGACAGTTTGAGCGCGGCGTCCATGATTTCGCCATATACGTCCAACTGCGTCTGCCTGGCAGCACCGTTTCCGACGCGTACGGGCCGGGAACCCTTGTAACCGTCCAGATGTGCCAGTTCCCGCTCGGGCAGCTCCTGTTCCCCACGTAGACCATACATGATCTGCATGTTCTCTGCGCCGTGCTCCATGAGGAGCTGTTCCATCCACCTGAGGTATCCCTCCATTTCCGAAAGGTGGCCCAAATTAAAGAGCGCTTCGATCGTGAAGGAGGTGTCGCGGACCCAGGTGAACCGATAATCCCAATTCCTTGCGCCTCCAATCTCCTCGGGCAACGAAGTGGTGGCGGCTGCGGCAAGGGTACCCGTTTCTTCAAACTGAAGGAGTTTGAGTACAAGAGCGGACCTGTCAACCATGTGCTTATAGTGCCCGAAATGAAGACTTCGTCCGGTCTCCCGCTTCCTGAGCCAGTTTCGCCAGTACTCTTTAGTCCGGGCCAATTCCTTTTCAGCCGACAGGGCTTCGCAGACCAAGGATTCATCTGCATTGAACTTGAGACGAAACCAGAGGGTTTCTCCCTGTATCAGCGTCCACTGCGCACTTCCCGACACGTCATATTCGGGGATTTCGGAGGAAACGGCGAGGGCCACAACTTTCCCGTCGCCCCGAGCTACAAGCGTACGCCCCTCGCGCTCGACCACCGTATCCGCCATCGCGTAGTTAAATCGCGGATCGAAAACCATGCCAACCTTCATGTTACCCCCTATCAAGGAAACGCGACGGTAGAGCTCGTGCCGATCCGACTGGCCACCGTAGTTGCCGGATACCTGGACGGGCATGAAGTCGACGAGATCCATCACTCCGGTTCTGGTTCTGAACCGGGTCAGCAGCACGTTCGTCTCGGGCAGGTACTCTGAAACGGAATCCCATTGTCCTTCCGGCGTCAGGGCAAAACGCCCCCCTTCTTTCTCATCGAGCAGAGCGCCAAACACGCTCGGCGAATCGATATAGGGAAGACAGAGCCAGTCGATAGCTCCGTCGAGTCCCACGAGCGCAACGGAACGCAGGTTGCCGATGATGCCGTAGTCGCTGATTTTTTTATACACCTTTGCCTGCGGAGGAAAATTCGGGATAAAGAAACATGCCTCCGTTTGTAAATATGGTGGTATCGGTCGCGTAATCTGCCGGGATATTACCCAGGGTGACGGGAGATCCGTATTGCCGTGACAACTCCCGAAGCGAGGCGACGATGTTCATCCAGTACCATTTTTATCTTGCCGACCTCTTCACCTTCGGCAAGACTCCTGTCATTTGCGCGGAACTCCTCTGTCCAGACCGAATGAGCTATCCCTTTTTTCTTCGCGGCGGCTTCGCCCATACCGATACTCGACAATTCTGGGTCGGTGTAGGTGCACCAGGGAAGATATGTGTAATCGGCTTTCCTCGGAAGATGAAATATGGCGTTGCTGAGGACAATGCCCCCCTCGTATCCCGCTGCATGGGTGAACTGATACATGCCGGTGGCGTCTCCCGCTGCATAGATATGAGAATGGTTCGTCCTCATGCGGTCGTCGACTCTTATTCCCTTTTTATTGAAGTCGATGCCTATCGCTTCCAGTCCCAAGCCTTCGACATTGGCCTCTCTTCCGGCGGCGACGACAATGACTTCGGCTTTCAGGCTAGTCGTTTCGTCTCCTTCCCTTATGACGACTTCTTTTTCCGTGCCGAGATCGAGCACACCGATGATCTCGGAATCGAGATAGAATGTCACCCCTTCATCGATCATTGCCTGCATCACCGCGTCCGCCATGTCCTTGTCTTCTTTGATGAGGATCTGGCTGCCGCGCTCAATAACCGTCACCCTGCTGCCCAGCCTGCAGAATGCCTGGGCCATCTCGACGCCGATCGGCCCACCGCCGAAAAAGATCATCGAATCCGGGAGTCTGCCCAGGGAGAATATTTTCTTATTGGTGATATACGGGGTCTTGTCCAGCCCATCTATGAGAGGGACGGCCGGAGAAGAACCAGTTGCGATGACCCACGTCTTCGCCGTATAGGCTTTGCCGAGGCTCATGGTATGCTCGTCAGTAAACACGGCATCTCCGAACTCAACCTTCACGCCAAGACTGCAGAACCTTTCTTCGGAATCATGCTTCTGTATGGTGCCGATGACGGACTGTATTCTTGCCGCCACCGCCCCGAAATCCACCGGCTTCATTTCGAGGTCCGGAAGTCCGAAACGCCGGGTCTTCTTCATGAGATGCCAGACATGAGCGGTTCTGATTAAGGTCTTACTCGGGACGCAACCGTAGTGCAGGCAGTCCCCTCCCAGCCTGTCTTCCTTGTCGATGAGAAGTACCTTAGCTCCAAGTTGTGCGGCACCCGATGCAATAGTGAGACCGGCCGCTCCGCCGCCGAGGATCCCGATATCAAAATCAAACTTTGCCATTCTGACCTCCCTATTATGATGGGCCCTTATTTTGCGTCCTTCAATCCCATTCTTATCCTGTACCACGCGATGATCTTCTTGGCAACTATGGGGAATAAGCCGAGAAGCACAAACGAGCCGACCAGCCGGGGAGACATGATCCCCCTGAGGGAATCGATCTTTGACAGTTCCCCGCCGGCATTGACGTATACAATCGTTCCTGCGAGCATGCCGACCTGCGAGACCCAGTAAAAGGTGACCAGCCTCATTCTTGTAAGGCCCATGGCCAGGTTGATCAGCCAGAACGGGAAGACCGGGATAAGCCGGAGCGTGAAAAGGAAAAAAGCGCCCTCCTTTTCTATCCCCTCATTTATCTTTGCGATGCGGTCACCGAACTTCCCCTGGACCCATCCACGGAGGAGGAAGCGGGAGACACCGCACGCAAGTGTTGCGCCGATAGTACTGGCAAAGGACACCGCGATTACTCCTGTCACGAGGCCGAAGAGCGCGCCACCGGCAAGCGTCAATGCGGCGGCGCCAGGCAATGACAGCGAGGTGACAAGGATATAAATAACCATGTAAGCCGCAATCACCGGTGTTTTGTGTTCCGAATAGAGAGAGACAAACTTCTCCTGAGAAGACTTGATATATGAAAGCGTCAGATACCGTCCGAGGTGAAAGAACTGAAAAGCTGCGATCACCATAATAATGGCGGAAAAAATCGCAATCTTTCTGGTTATGTCTTTCCTCATACGGAAAAGAGCCTCTCTGCTATCTTGCCCTGACAAGGGAGGGGTGTCTCCGGAGTCGGGTTGCACAGGTCCATCGAGCACAGAGACCACTCTTACAAAATATCATGTTCCAAAATAGCGTGAGAAGATGTAAGCATTCTTACATCGTGAGACAGTACCGTCCACTATATATTGAATAAAGCCTATTGTTCAATATTTCTTTTTAGATAGACAAGGAGAGCCCTATGAATAAAAATGGCAGATTAAGTGCTGTTCTTTTGGCTGTGTTCATTTTCTGCGCAGGTTTTTTTCCGGTCGTGGATCCGGCTTCAGCTCATATGGAGGCGCCTAAGCCCAATTTTTACCTATTTGATAACCAGCCCAAATACCTATAAAACCTCCGAGAGCACCAAATAGTAAAGAAGACATGGACAACACACTACCACCCCAAATCAGCGGAATATAACTGCCGGCGAATGACCCTATAGCCATACCCGTCATGACAATTTTTTTCATAAATATGTCGTATCTTACTCCCGGATAGTGAATAAATGATGAATTAAGAAACGGTGAGCGCGGAGAAGACTAAGGGGTCAGCCTTTTGACATGGGACAGCTGAGCAGCAGCAAGAGTCTGAAGACTACAGTCGAGTTCCATATTGTATGTCACTCGACGAGGCGTGCTTTTGGTATCGTTTTCTGTGGGGAGATCGCCGGCAACTGAGTCTCCTTCGCTTTGCATTTTTTCACCGGCGGAACAAACAAAGGCGGGTGCATGGTATGGCGAAAACGTGGAGTCCCGCCCTGCTAACGGCTTCGGTTTGTTCTCCCGCCAAATCCCTGATTCCCCGCAGCCTGCCGGGCATTAAAAAGAGCATCCATCCGTTACAGAGGCCAGCACAAAGACAGCCTCAAAGAGCACAAAGAAAATTCCGGGCTTTGTGCCTTATGTGGCCGGCTGTTCTTTGTTGCGGGAAGGTATATCGATTCCGGGCCAGTTTGGCTTAAGTCACAGCCCTTCTTACTGCTTTTTTTGTCGCGCCCACCTTCTTTTTTGTAGCCTTCGTGGTTTTTGCCGCCGTCTTCTTCACGGCTTTTGTAGTCCTGGCAACTTTCTTCTCCGCTGCCTTTGTGGTCTTTGCGACCTTCTTCTTCACTGCCTTCGCGGTTCTAGCGACTTTCTTCTCCGCCTTCTTCGCCGTTTTGGCAACCTTCTTTTCGGCCGCCTTCGTGGTTTTTGCTACCTTCTTTTTTGCTGTCTTTGCCGTGTTGACGGCCTTTTTCACTGCTTTTGCCTGTGCCATTCTTCCCTCCTCTTTCTTATTTGAAGCTTCTTATCCGACATCCTATCAGGCAACATCAGGGAAGTCAACAAAATGATTGTCTTCCAACCATATAAATGCTGTACAGAAAACTTGAAAATACTTTGGTTCCGACACCCGGCCGATGATTGCTATAATGGAATAAGTTATCTGCATCCAGTCGGTACGGGACCGCGACCGCTCCTGGAGAATAAGTGCCATGATTAAGAGGATCAAGAAGTACATAACGACACCCGAAAAGCTTCCGGCAGATCTTCTCCGCCCTTTTCAGTACTTCTTCCAGGCGGAGGCGTCGAGCAGTATCCTTCTCGTCGCGGCAACAGTTTTTGCCTTCCTCTGGGCCAATTCCGTCTTTTCGTCATCTTACCATGGCTTCTGGCAGACAGAATTCTCTCTTGTCCTCGGCGACTACTCCATCAGCAAGACTCTGCGGGAATGGATTGACGAAGGGTTTATGACCATATTCTTTTTCATCGTGGGGCTTGAAATAAAACGTGAGATCCTCGTCGGTGAACTTGCCACACTGAAGAAGGCCCTGCTCCCTGCCGGCGCTGCCATCGGGGGCATGCTTTTCCCTGCACTTATCTACTTCGCATTCAACCGGGGCCTTCCCACTGTCGGCGGATGGGGTATCCCGATGGCTACGGATATCGCCTTTGCCATGGGTGCAGTTTCCGTCCTCGGAAGGAGATTGCCGTCGGGCATCCGGATCTTCCTTTCGGCCCTTGCCATTGTAGACGACCTCGGGGCGGTCATCGTGATAGCCCTCTTTTACACGGAAAAGATCGTTGCCGTTTATCTATTTGCCGCTATTGCGATCTTTCTGCTGACCGTCATAGCAAATCTGTTGTGGATAAGAAAAACGCTTGTGTACGCAATTCTCGGAATCGCGCTCTGGCTTGCATTTCTCGGTTCCGGCCTGCATGCAACCGTGGCAGGAGTCATTGTGGCGATGTGCATACCCGCCAGGGGCAAGTATCCTACCGAAAAGTTTATGGAAAAGGTTGAAGGATATCTGGGACAGTTCGGGTGCCCGTCCGACGGCTGCGGCTATTCGATCCTGCTGAACGAAAAGCACATGGACGCGGTGCAGTCCATAGAACTCGCCTGCCACGATGTGGAAACCCCCCTCCAGAGGCTTGAGCATTCGCTTCACCCATGGGTAGTCTTTGTCATTGTTCCCCTCTTTGCACTGGCCAACGCCGGGCTCACGATAGGCAAGATAGACATCCCTGCGGCATTGACCTCTCCTGTAATGCTGGGTATCCTGTGCGGACTGCTCTTCGGCAAACCGCTGGGTATAACCCTGTTCTCCTGGCTGGCGGTCAAGATGAAGCTTTGCTCTCTGCCTGCAGGCGTAACCTGGGCGCACATCTTCGGTACGGGAATTTTGGGCGGGATCGGTTTTACGATGTCTCTCTTTATCACCGAACTTTCGTTCAGGCAGCCTGCCATGATGGATTACGCCAAGGTGGGCGTTCTTCTCGGCTCCATAGGCGCAGGAGTCACGGGATTGCTGTATCTTTACGCCTTTTCATCGAGGAAGCACAGGACCTGAATAATCCCTGAGGCTGCAAAAAATCCTCATAAAGCACGGAAGGGCGCCGAAAAATGTCTTGCAGCGGCCCTGGCGCAGGCCTATCCGAGGCCGGTCGGGTCCATGAACTCTTTGCCGGCACCATGGGCATCAACCAGGTATTCCGGATGCTTCAGGACGTCGCCCTCTGCGTCGAGGCCCCGGTAAAGGAGGGAGCGCCAGAGTGCCGTATCCAGGGCATCGAAAAAATAGCGCATGCTCAAAAGCATCCCGTCGAAGAGCTTCCTGCCCTTTGTGGCGCCGGCGGAAATAAAGAGTCCTCTTCGCAGGGGTCTTTCACCTCCCTCACCGGCTCCCTCCAGCCAGTATTTTTTCACCCACAAAGACTGGCAGCGGTCCATGAATATCTTGGTGTGGGCGCTGACGGAATAAAAGAAAACAGGCGTTGCCAGGAAGATGCCGTCGCATGCGAGGATACGGTCGTAAAGGTCCTGGAAATCATCCTGAATTACGCACCTGCCGGTCTTT
The DNA here is from genome assembly GCA_037381085.1 of Candidatus Sulfobium sp. Classification (GTDB taxonomy): domain Bacteria; phylum Nitrospirota; class Thermodesulfovibrionia; order Thermodesulfovibrionales; family UBA6898; genus JARRRD01. The sequence goes on along the minus strand of JARRRD010000068.1, from coordinate 12,410 downwards.
CTGCACCCGTAGATTTCGAGGCATGGAGACATTTTCAGATCCCGCAGGAAAACCTCTTCGACGTCGGCCCCCGCCTCCCGGGCGCCTTTCACGGACTGCCGCAGGAGGAGCGATGTATTCCCCTCGCGCCTCGGGCTGCCGTAAATAGCAAGAATTTTGGCCATATTACATTATAGTTGCCTGAAATCACTTATGGAAGGGGCCCTGTTACACTGAAAAAAACCATATCCGGCAAGGCTTTAATGCCGGGAGTTCAAGCCCCTTCGATTGCTTTATGTGAAGAAAAAGAAGTACACTATCTCTTTATCTCTTCGATTTCTGAGTCTCGAAAAAATTGACAGGCAGGGCTGAAAACGGTATTACGAAATCATTAATCCTGTTTTGCGGCATCTGCGGAAGGCGTGAGGTGTAGAGCAGGAATGAAGGTTCTTCTTGTTTATCCCAAGTATCCCGATACGTTCTGGAGTTTCAAACATGCCCTGAAGTTTATCTCGAAGAAGGCGAGTCTTCCACCGCTGGGTTTGCTTACCGTGGCGGCCATACTCCCCACGGAATGGGAAAAAAAGCTGATCGACATGAACGTCAAACCGCTTCTGGATGAAGATATCCTGGGGGCGGATTATGTCTTTGTCAGCGCGATGTCGATACAGGGCGTCTCGGCGAGGGCGGTGATTGACAGGTGCAGGAACCTTGGGGTAAGGACCGTAGGCGGAGGCCCCCTCTTCACCGCCGGCCCGGAGGAATTCGAAGATGTGGACCATCTTGTTCTCAATGAGGCCGAAATAACTCTTCCCGTCTTTCTTGAAGATCTTAAGAACGGAAGGGCGGAGCACCTTTACACGTCCGCTGCGTGGGCTGATGTGACAAAGACGCCGGCTCCCCTCATGGAACTTGTTGATCTGAAACCCTATGCCTCCATGAACATCCAGTATTCGCGGGGATGTCCCTTTGACTGTGAATTCTGCAATATCACGGTGCTGTACGGACGCAAACCGCGGACAAAGGAGAAGGAACAGATACTCGGCGAACTGGAGGGCCTTTATGCAAAGGGGTGGAGAGGCGGAGTATTTTTTGTCGACGATAATTTCATAGGCAACAGGTCGAAGCTGAAGAAGGAGGTCTTGCCCGCCATAATCGGCTGGATGGAGAAACACTCCTATCCCTTCGTCCTTTCCACCGAGGTCTCGATAAACCTGTCCGATGACGAAGAACTCATGAGTCTGATGGTCAGGGCCGGGTTCATCACGGTCTTTGTCGGAATAGAATCCCCGAATGAAGAAAGTCTTGTGGAATGTCAGAAGGTCCAGAACAAGAACCGGGACCTGAAGGCATGCGTCAAGAAGATCCAGCAGTTCGGGCTGGAGGTACAGGCAGGGTTCATCGTCGGCTTTGACAATGATCCCGCTACCATCTTTGAAAGGCTCATCGGCTTTATCCAGGAAAGCGGTATAGTGACGGCGATGGTTGGCCTCTTGAACGCCCCTCAGGGCACCAAACTCTACCATCGTCTTCAGCAGGAGGGCAGGCTCCTGAAAGCGGCGTCGGGAGACAATACGGACTTTTCCATGAATTTTATTCCGAGGATGAACCCGGAGACACTTATTAACGGCTACCGGAAGATCACACAGACGATCTATTCGCCCCGCCATTACTATGCGCGGGTCAAAGAGTTCCTGAAAGATTACAGGCGGCCGGTGCAGACGAAGCTGATGCATATCAGGTCCAGCCACGTCAAGGCAGCCTTCAAGTCCGTCTTCTTCCTGGGCGTCCTCGGTAAAGAACGTTTCTATTACTGGAGGCTTTTTTTCTGGTCCCTCTTCACGCGACCGAGACTCTTTCCCCTGGCGATAACGTTTACGATCTACGGCTTTCACTTCCGCAAGATCTTTGAAAACCACTACCAGCTGATCGAAAAGAAGAGCTTCGCCTAGCCTGCTTTGTTCATGAATAATGCAGGCTCCTGGCCTTTATCATCGCCGGCAGGCCGAATGTTGACCGTCCCCGGCTTCCCCTTCTCACCCTCGACGGCGTATCTTATGCCGGCGAACTTTTCCGTGATCCAGAGGTTGGTAAGAAGATGGACCGATATGCGGCTTGTAGTAAATGAGGACTCTTCCCCTGCCACAGCCAGGTAGGGAACTATCTGGTCCGCCAGATGAGGGTCCAGACATGCCGGCGTGAGGTAATAATCAATGAGTTCCCCGGCGGCTTCCTCTCCGACGGTCTCCGCTTTTTTCCCGGGCTCGCCCAGTGAGGAAAAGCCCGCTATCGAGTTCTCCGATTCGCACAGGAGGAAAAGAAATGTCCCTTTGCCGAAGGCCCTGACCTCCTGTAAATCAATTCGAGCGTCCAGTCCGCGCTGTAAAAGCAGGTTGACGGCTGCCTTTCTCTGGCGCTCGGCGATACCTGCCGGCAGATTTCCCACACCGGATATGCCCCTTATAGCCCTGATTCTTCCCCTTTCCCGGAGTGTCATCCCCCTTATCTCCTCCGAACGCGCTATCCCTATCCTGACTTCCCCCCCGCCCCTGGGATAAAAGCCGCATCTCAGTAGATCCACCTTTATACTTAGGCCCATTTTCTCCAGCGTGGAAGCAAATACGTCGCGAATGTAGTGAAAGCTCGGACTGAACTGGACATGCGTGCCTCCCGTCAGAGTGATCAGCGAGTCCCCGTCGACCTTTATGAGAGAGGGGAGGATCGCCTGAAATAGGAGAGAAGTCGAACCGGCGGTGCCGATGTCGAAAGAAAAAATTCCGGGTGCAGGCTTGCCGGGTCTGAAGATAATCTCGGCGGACCCTTTGTGGTCCCCACTTACGGAGGCATGGGAGACCATGGCCAGTGCCCTGACGCATGCAAGATGCTGCGGCATTAAGCCCGGCCTGCTGCGGCTTTTCCGGATGTTGAAAATGTGGAAGGGTTTTCTGAAGAGACAGGAGAGCCCGAGTGACGTCCTCAGTATCTGACCGCCTCCCTCGCCGTAACTGCCGTCGATTTCAAGCATTGTCCCTGTGCAAATGAAAAGTAGATCCTGGCGTTGCGGAAGACGCGAAAGGGACAGCGAAAAAGTCTTGTAATGACGACATGATTCTATTTATCTTCCACATAAATGAGGACCCAACGTTTTGTGACCTTCGGAAAATGGCTGGCAGACCACTCTGCAGGGCTGCAAGGTGTCGCTACAAGACATTTTCCGCCGCCCCTCTCGCGCCTTCGGGAGGATTCTTGTGCAACGTTAGGTCAGATGTTCGAGTTCAATGAACATGCGCTCACTGTTTCGGCTTTGTCGCCTTGATATAGGCCGAAAAGACCATCTTCTCAACGCCTTCACCGAAGTTCCAACTCCTGATGATCTCGTCGCTGTTGTCCTTGTTCTGGATCACAATATCGGTGAATCCCGACTTTTTCAGGATCTCCTTCAGTTCCTCCACGGGAACCGAACCGGTGATTCAACCGCTGTAGGCCTGCTCGTTCCTCTTGATCGCATCAGAAAAATCCCCTTTTTTCAGCACATCGGAGATCGCGAGCCTTCCGCCCGGCCTGAGTACGCGAAATGCCTCATCGAAGACAGACTGTTTGTCCGGTGAAAGGTTGATGACGCAATTGGAGATGATCACGTCCACCTCCGAATTATCCACAGGAAGATGCTCTATCTCTCCAAGCCTGAAGTCAACATTCTTTGCTTGGATCTTCCCGGCATTTTCATTCGCCTTTTCAATCATTTCCGGAGTCATGTCGATGCCGATCACGAAGCCCTCCGGCCCTACCTTCATGGCGGACAGAAAGGCGTCGAAGCCGGCGCCGCTTCCCAGGTCCAGAACCTTCTCCCCGTCCTTGAGGTCGGCGATGGCGTGGGGATTCCCACACCCGAGACCCAGATTAGCCTCGCCCAGGCCGATTTTCAGCTCTTCATCGGAGTATCCGAGCCGCTTGCCCGTCTCAAGGATGCTGACGCCCCCCGAGCCCGGAGAACAGCAGCTGGCCTCCGGGAAGCACGAAGGGGAACCGGCAGCTACGGCCGAGTAGCTCTTTATGACCAGTTGCTTGATTTGACTTTTTCTCTCTTTGTCCATAGCAGTAATTCGACCGTCCGGGCACCGGCAGGGGCTCTGGTGATCTGCTTCAATGCCCCGGAAGGCTCCTCACGCGCCGCACACACTGCCTGGGTAGAGTATAGCACAATCCATGAGGCGGCGAAAATTGAAGAGGGCCGCTGTTGAGCGGCCCTCAGTGGCGGAGAATAGTATTGCTCAGGCGGTGAGTTCTTTACCGCAATGCTTGCAGACCTTGGCGCGGATCTTTATGGTCTCGGCGCAGTATGGACACTCCATCGTGAAGTTCTTTTCGTGTATTTTCCGTATGGCTTCATCGACCCTGGCCTGAATTACTTCGTTGATGAATTTGTGGTTGGCCATGGGCTCTATGGCCCTCAAATCGCCGATTTCGCCGAGGTGCTCGGCCGCCTTCAGCCGTATGCTCCCGAAGCCTTCTTCGTCGGTAAGCATTTTCAATATCGAATCGATGTCCCTGGCGATGAAATAGTCGGTTAGAACCTGGGCCGCCTTTTTTCTCGCTTCGAGTTCCTCTTTCTCCTGGGACTCCCTGACCTCATCTATGATATCTCCCTTCATCGCGTCCTTGCTGCCGCAGGGGATGCTCGACGCCTCTCCCGAATCGGGGTGGACCATGTAACGGTAACCCATTTCCTGTCCGTAAGTGTCAGACATCTGCTTCCAGCTGTTTGCATAGAAACTGCATTCGTCATTAAAGCAGATATACAGGAATGGGGTGCACCACCCCAGCCCGTCGGCAAAATTAAACGAAGGGGTACTCCACTTGTTCAGTTTTTGCCCGCAGTGCGGGCAGATTGTTTTCTTATCTTCCATGACCTGTGACATGTGATCGCTCCTTCCGCGAGGGCCATTGGATTTATTGAGCTCCTGTCATGCTTGTGTTCAATGAAGACCCTCGGCTTTCACGGGCGTGAATTAACAAACGCCGTACTTTACTTATTATAACAGATCGCCCTCATTCGGTCGCATTAACCTTAGCAGTTGAAATGAAATATCAGCAAGGCCAGGCAGGGGCAGCGAAAAATGTCTTGTAGCGACACCTTCCAGCCCTGTAAAGAGGCCAGCCGGCCACCTTTTCTAAAGCCGCAATACTTTATGTTTGCATTTATGTGAAAGATAAACAAGATCATGTCGTCATTACAAGACTTTTTCGGTGTTCCTGCCTGGCTGTTCAGCAACATCAGGCATCATCTCCTCTTCATAGTGTCGTCACCGAACAGGACATGCCGCATCCACCTGAAGGAAAACTTGAGGAGCTCTGTTTCATTGGCCCTGATCTTCTTTAAAAGTTTATTGTCTACGTCGAAAAAATTCAGGAAGTCCCCTTTGAAGACCATGTCCCTGAACTCGTCGATATTGTAACTTCCCAGGAAAAAGATGTCCCTCAGATATCCTTCCAGAATGTTCCTGTAGGCAAAGTCTTTGTGGTGGGTTACCTTTTTCCACTCTTCATTTATCTCTTCGTAGCGGACCACGTTCTGTGTGTCACGCCATTTTCTTGCCGTATGGCGTTTGCCCCCGCCGAAACCCATACAAAAATCCCTTTTTACGATCTCAAATCCCTCGGGAACAGTGTCGCCGACCGGCTCCAGAGGGAAGCTGCGGCACGACCAAGGCCTGTCCTCATAGATCATGCACCCTTCGCTGTCAACGAAGGGACAGTTCCTGGATTCGTCGGGCACCATCTTCATCAGGACCACCGGATGTCCTATCTCCTCAGGGAAAAGCGGTAGAGTGTAGGTCCTCAGAAACTCATAAGACGGAACCTTCAGTCTGCGCTTTATCCTTAGAATATCGTAAGGGGTCAGGAAGAGATTGATGTCCCTGCAACACTTGTTGAAACATTCCAGGTCCTTGCCACACCGAAAGTCGAAGCTGTCGTCGATCCCTAATCTATCAGTCTCTGCCGCCATCTCTTTTTATTTCGCAGAATGGATACCAAAAAAGTCCCCGCAATTTTGTTATTATAACTCTGAGGATGTACGATTATCAAAGGCGAGGGTATGAACGATAGGCGGGACGAAATACATGTCGTCGCTGTCTGTACCGGCAATATTTGCCGGAGCCCCATGGCGGAGGGCATTCTTTCGCGGATGCCGGGGACGTTTCCGCATGTGAAGGCCTCGTCCGCCGGAACCTATGCGCTCGACGGCTATCCCCCTTCTGAATTCTCGGTCATAGCCTGTCGCGAGCGGGGGATCGATATATCCGGCCACAGGGCGAAGCGGCTCGAAGAAGGCATCATCGGCGGGAGCGATATTATAATCTGTATGGAGCCCGTCCATGCAGAAATGGTCCTTTCCCTCGATGCTTCTGCTGCCGGCAAGATATACAACCTTGCCGATTTTTCCGGTGGAAGGCTGAAGAAGATAGCGGACCCTTACGGCTGCAGCCTGAGGGAGTACAGACAGTGCTTTCGCGACATACTGGACTGCATCGGCGAGTTTCTGGAGGCGAAGTGTCTTTCCGGCGGCTTCTGCTGCGAAAAAAGGTTCCCGTTGTCCGCTCTTTGAAAACATATGTTTACCCGATCTTGCAGATCAGCATGGAAGGGACACCGAAAAAGTCTTTAAACGACGGCGTGATGAGGATATCATTTCGGCTGTAAGGTTTATGTGAGCCGCTTCACGGACGGCGCCGTAATTATTTGCTATAATGTTGAGGCTATCCGGGAATGCCTGAAAGGGCCTTAAGAAAGGAGGCAACAATGAAAAGAGTCGTTCTTGTCTTCGTTGCAATCCTGGCATTGTGTGCAATGCCGGGTCTGTCAGCTGCAGCCGGGAATAACCAATATGACACGGCGCTGAAAGCCTATTACACCGGCCATTTCAAGAAGGCGGTCGACGATCTGAAGGATTATGTCGACAGGAAGCCTGATGCGGCTGCCTATTACCTGATAGGGTACGGGCTCTATAAACTTGGAAAGTATAAGGAGGCGACGCAATACTTTGACCAGGCGTATCTTATTGACCCCACCTTTTCGCCTGAAAAGATAGGGTTCGGAAAATTTGCGACCGAAATGAAAGCGAAGCCGGCCGCGAGGAAAAAGGTCCGGGGCCGGAAAAAGGTCGTGCATCCGAAGCGTCCGTGATAACCCAACGTTGCAAAGCGGCACGGAAGGAACATCGAAAAAGTCTTGTAATGACGACATGATCTATCCATCCTATCCATCTTCCACATAAATGAGGAGCCGACGTTCATTGACTTTCGGAAAATGGCCGGCAGGCCCCTCACAAGGACTGTAAGGTGTCGCTACAAGACATTTTTCACCGCCCCTTCCGCACTTTTCAGAGAATCTTATGCAACAATAGGGATAACAATCGCCGGGTAACTTTATCTCCGGACCTGCATCGGCGGGAAGAGCGGCACCAATGAGCGGCCAGGTTGCAGATGATCTCATCTCTTCAACATGTTACACTATAAATGCGGCGGTGTCGCCTTCGGTGCTGGTGTGCCGAAGGCGGCAGGTAATAAAATCAAGAAAAGGAGGATTTCACGATAAACAATAGAAGAAGAACAGTTCCGGGACGTGTTGTGGACAGGACCCGTATAAACAACCAGATCCGGATGCTCAAGGTGAAAGAGATACGGGTCGTCGCCGACGAAGGGCAGCTCGGCGTCATGGATATTGATTCTGCACTGAAGCTGGCTCAAGAGAGGGAACTGGATCTTGTGGAAATCAGCCCTCAGGCGGACCCACCGGTATGTAAAATCATGGACTACCGCAAGTTTAAGTTCGAAAAGGGCAAGAAACTCCGAAAGGCCAGAAAGAAACAGGCTACTTTGACCATCAAGGAAGTTAGGATGCGCCCGTCGATCGATACTCATGACTATGAGTTCAAGAAGCGGAATGTGAGGAAGTTTATCGATCACGGTGACAAGGTCAAAGTGACTATGCGTTTCAGGGGGCGTGAATTCACCCGCCAGGAACTGGGGGCGAATGTTTTGAAAAAGCTGGCGTCGGAGGTGGAGGATATCGCGAAGGTAGAATCCCAGCCGAAGATGGAAGGCCGCCAGATGGTGATGATTTTGACCGCCTCGTAACGTCCGGGCATTTCTGCGGCCGCACACCAGGGGGAAGTTAGAACGGTTTTCAAAATCCGACCTGAAACTATCCATCTTCCACATAAATGAGGAGCCGACGTTCATTGACTTTCGGAAAATGGCCGGCAGGCCCCTCACAAGGACTGTAAGGTGTCGCTACAAGACATTTTTCACCGCCCCTTCCGCGCTTTTCAGAGAATCTTATGCAACAATAGGGTTGATTCAGGATCCGAGTAGAGTATGGATCACTTCGGCTGCCTGTTGTCCGCCGTTTATGCCGGGCCGCGCAAGGCGAGGCATTGCCAGAAGGTCGTGGATGCGGGGTACCCAGAGATCATCGTGAAATTCCTTTTCCCCTATGACCAGGCCTTTCATCTGATTCTGAACAAAGTGTATGAGAACGCCTGACTCGGGGAACCTCTCTCTTTCGATGCAGCCGAAGGGCACCGCGGCGTGATAGGCTTCGGCGATTGTGGAGTAACCGGCCTTGCCGATCACGGCATCGCAGGCGCCGATCAGATCGGGATGAAATAATCCCGAACGGTGCGGGAGAAGGATCAGGTTGGCGTCCCGCTTAATGCGGTCCGCTGCGCCGAGTATGACGAAATATATATCCTTCTCTTCTTTCAGCCGCTCCAGACAGGAGAAACGCCATGTCATCCCGCCCATCGTGAGCATCACAACCCTCGCCCCTGAAGGCAGTTCCAGGTCTCGACGTATCTCATCGGCGGGCCGCCTTAAATTTCTGCTGACCGGCCGCGTCAGGACGGCCGATCTGTCCGGGCGGCACACCGGCACCGTCTGAATATGGTAGTCGGCGGAACGGAAGATCTCCTTCATGCCGGCTATATGCCGGCTCAGCCCCGCTTCGTATTTCACATATGCCTGGTAGATCCAGTCCCACGTAAAATTCTCGATCAGGAGAGAAGGGATTCCCGCCCTCTCAGCCGTGGCTATCCCGAGCGGTGAGATATCGCAGATGACGAGCCGGCATTTCTGCATCGTAACTTCGCACGCGAGCCCGTCGAGCAAAGCATTGTCAAAGGGCAGGAATTCATCAAGCCTGCGCAAGGTCGATGAAGGGTCTTCCTCAATGGAGGTTTTCTGTACCATCCCGATGTCGGTGAGGACATAATGGTAGCCGAATGGAAAATTCAGGGAGTCTCTGAAGAACCATTCCGGGACCAATGTGAAAACCTCGAACCTCAACGACCGATCGAGACTGTGACAAAACTCCATCACCGCGGCAGCCCGGGCGGCGTGCCCGTATCCGTGGGGCGAAATGAAATACGCTATGGAAACGTCCGGGCCATTTTTCGTCATCATTCAATTACATGGCTAACCGGCATGGACCAGGTCGATGACCGTTACCTCGGGAGGTGCAAGAAAACGTATCGGCGGTCCCCATGTCCCCGATCCCCTGCTGACATAAAGACGGCTGCCGTCGGCGACATCGGCGAGACCGGAGACCACGGGGTAATAGAGCCACGTGACGATTGTGAACGGGAAGATCTGGCCGTCGTGGACATGACCCGACAGCTGGAGGTCGAAGAGGCCGGCGGCATCCTTGTCTATCCATGGCCGGTGCTTGAGGAGCACTGTGAATCTGTCATGCGGGAGAGGAGCCAGGAGCCCCTTCTCGGAGATTTTCTTTGAGAGGCCGAATAGCTTAGCTGTCGGATCGTCGACGCCTGCTATGGTGATGATGCCCGAAACATGGACAGCCTCATCCCTCAGCAGTCTGAAGCCTGCTTTTTCTGTGAACGCCTTTGACTGGTCAAAGCCGGCGTAAAATTCATGGTTCCCGGTGACTGCGAATTTCCCGTATTTCGCCGTGGTCCCCTCCAGGAGGTCCGACAGGCCGTTCATCCTGCTTACCTGCCCATCCACAAGGTCTCCGGTAGATACCAGGATATCGGGACGGGCGAGCTTCACTTTTTCAAGTATCCTTCTTAATCTGGCCTCCCTTACGATGAGGCCGAGATGCACGTCCGATATCTGCACGATGCGAAGCTTCCCTGTACCGGCAGGGATCCTGGCGGTTTCGATTGTGACGTGTTCGGTGCGGATATCCCTGGCCTCGAAATATCCGCAGGTGGAAGCAGCCAGGGAGAATATGAGCGGGACCAAAAAAGCATTTCTGGCAGAAAGGACGATGGCTGAGAGGTCCTTTTGGAAAAGGAGACCACCCGCGAATGCCAGGAAACGGTAAATGTCCAGCGCAATGGAACACGAAAAAAACAGGAAAAGGACGCCCAGCCACAAATAACCTATATAGGCCATCACCCTTGCAAAGATTTCGAAGCCGAGTTTTTCCGAGAAACGGATGATGAAAGGGGCGGCGAGCATAATCGCCATGAACAGGGCCAGTGCGATACCGGTGCCCGCACCGAAGTGCAAAGCCGCCTTTGCCTTCAAAAAGGCATAGAGGTGGACAGCCGAATAAGCAAGGAAGAAGGTGAAGAGAAAAAGACTCATGTTACTCCTGCATCCTCTTCTTCAGGTCCGCGAGGACCGAGAATATCTCGTCGAGACCCTGATACCGCGCTTCCCTCTTTCGTTCGCAGCACTTGAGAGTCAGCTCCTCCAGCCAGTCAGGTACATTTTTCCCAACCGCTCCCGGCCGCTTTATCCCCAGGGTGTCCAGGCTCCCGGTAAGCATCTCATAAAGGATGACTCCCATCGAATAGACTGACGAGACCGTGTCCGGAGGCGACCCAGCGACAACTTCCGGTGCGATATAGGCGAAATCCTTGGAGGTGTTTTCCCGGAAAGTCACGTTATTGCGGGAATCGACGACAATGCATTCGGGCGTGAGAATCTGAGGGAGCCTGCCCTCTCTTTGCGTCCGGTCGAGTACCTTCAGAACCTGGACCCAGATGCGGAAGCTGTGCCTCGGCTCTATTCCGCCAGCCCGGATGAGGCTCCTCAGCGTGATCTCTCCTTCGGGTGTATTTTCGGGGGTTATCCCCTGCAGCGGCTCCCCGGCCGCCTCCGGAGTAACGTCAGGCTCACTGCGGCCCTCGCGGGCATCCAGGGCCTCGATCCTCTGCCTTACGTCTCTGTAATGGGGGTTCACCTCCGAGACGGTTATGAAAACTTCTGCGGCCTTTGCCGGATCGCCCGCTGTCTCAAGAAGCGCTGCATACTCATAGAACTTGTCCAGATTCGCCTTGCCGGCTGCCGACCCCGCAAGAGAAATCGCGTACATCTCCGCCGCCTCTCTGTACATGCCGGCCTCTTTCAGCAGCGCCGATGCCCTGAGGTAATCCTTTGCCTCCCGGTAGGCCCTCGCCGCGCCGAGCTTGTTGCCGGAGCGCATAAGGGCCTCGGCGGCCATGCGTTTGTCTCCCAGCTGGCTGTACGTGCGTGCGGCGCCGGAAAAATCCCTGTAATACATGCGGGTATCTGCAGCCCTTTTGAGATCGCCCGCCATCTCATACATCTCGCTTATCTTGTCCGTCTGCCCCATTAATTCGTATGCCTCGGCGGCCTTCATGAAGTCACGACCTTTTTTATAAAGCTCCGCAGCCCGCTCAAGGTCTTTCAGCTTCTCATATACCAGTGCTGCGGAAACGAACTCACCGGCCGCTTCTCTCTTTCCGGCCTCAAGAGCCAGCTCTTCGACGAAACTTTTTTCTTTGCGAGCACGAACATGCTCCAATATCTTACGCAAGGCACAGACAAGAAGCGGGACAAGGACGATGAGAATGACCCCTGTGAAGAGAGCTACCAGGCCCCTTGAGACCCCTGCGCTGCCGATGCCGGGATCATTGCCGACCGGGCCGTTTTCTGCAGCCGCTGCCGGAAGCCACACCAGAGGGGCGAGAGCCGTCAGAGGTTTAACCATGGAACGCCGTCATGCTGAGCGTGGGTCTTTCCTGCTGCCGTGAAAGAGCTCGCTGCCCTGTCCCGGATACACCTTCCTGTTCTCTTCCCGCGTAGGCTCCGATACCGCCGGCCATTTGCCGCTCCCCGGCTCCGGTCCCTCCTTCGCGATTTCCGAAGGCGAGACGTCACTCAGGTTCGGGTTCCTTCGAATGTCGATCCCTTCCACGTTCCAGCTGAACTCGACCGGTATCCCGTTGGGATCAAAGGAATAGATGGAATATATGAATCCGTGATCGATCACTTCAGAGACCCAGAATCCCGCCGCCGCGATCCTGTCCTTGAGCTCCCAGAGGGACTCCTTTGTCTCCAGACCGAATGAGACATGATCGAAGACCGCCGGGCCTGCCACAGGCCGGCCGTGTTCCTTTTCCTCTGCGGGTTCGACGCCAGGCCACTCGAAAA
>JARRRD010000067.1:0-9746 GCA_037381085.1 Candidatus Sulfobium sp. | reverse complement strand
GTGACATTCGCCCATATGTCGATGACCTTGTTGTACCGCTCACCTTGGGTGATCAGACCGTCGGCATACTGCTTCTGCACCTCGAGTACTTCCTGTTCGGCGTTGCGGATCATCTCTCCCTTTTTGGACGGGATGTGCATATCCGACATGCAGATGGAGATGCCCGAGTTTGTGGCGTAACGGAAACCGAGTTTCTCGAGCTTGTCGAGGAAGACCACCGTCGCGCGCTTCCCGGCATATTTGTAGGAAAATTCTATTATCTTCGAAAGCTCCTTCTTCGTCATGTCCTTGTTGATCATCGGGAAGCTGATCTCGGCGGGGACTATCTCGGAAAAGATTATCCTTCCCGTCGTGGTATCAACGAACTTTCCGTCCATCCTCACCCTGATCTTCGCATGCTCGCTCAGCTGGCCCGCATCATATGCGACCCGAACGTCGTCGGGCTCCGCGAAGACCCTGCCTTCGCCGCGGGCGCCCTCTCTCTCCTTCATCAGGTAATAGATGCCCAGCACCATGTCCTGGGTTGGAACGACAATGGGCTTGCCGTTGGCGGGGGAAAGGATGTTATTGATCGACATCATCAGCACCCTCGCCTCTATCTGGGCCTCTATCGACAGCGGCACATGGACCGCCATCTGGTCACCGTCGAAGTCTGCATTGAAAGCGGTGCATACGAGAGGGTGAAGCTTGATGGCCTTGCCTTCCACAAGGACGGGATCGAAGGCCTGGATCCCGAGCCGGTGGAGGGTCGGGGCCCTGTTCAGCAGCACAGGGGTCTCCCTGATCACCTCTTCGAGGGCGTCCCAGACTTCAGGCGACTCCTTTTCTACAAGTTTCTTGGCGGCCTTTATCGTTGTGGCATGGCCCTTCTCTTCCAGTTTGCTGAAAATGAACGGTTTGAACAGCTCAAGGGCCATTCTCTTCGGCAGACCGCACTGGTGCAGCTTCAACTCCGGTCCCACGACAATGACCGACCTGCCCGAATAGTCCACTCTCTTTCCCAGCAGGTTCTGTCTGAACCGCCCCTGCTTGCCCTTTATCATGTCGCTCAGAGATTTCAGGGGCCTCTTCGTCGCGGTCTTCAAGACCTTACTTCTGCGGCCGTTGTCGAACAGCGCATCGACGGCCTCCTGGAGCATCCTCTTCTCATTTTTGATGATCACGCTCGGGGCCTTCAACTCCACGAGCCGTTTGAGCCTGTTGTTCCTGTTGATGACCCTTCTGTAAAGATCATTCAGATCGGAAGTTGCAAAACGCCCTCCCTCAAGGGGCACAAGAGGCCTGAGGTCAGGCGGCAGGACCGGTATGACGTCCATGATCATCCACTCGGGTTTGTTGCCGGATTTTCGGAATGCCTCAACCACCTTGAGCCGCTTGGTAAGCTTCTTCTTCACGCCGATCGACGCCGCCTCTTTTATCTTCGACTTGAGTTCGACGGCGAGGGTGTCGAGGTCGACACCCCTGAGCAGTTCCCTGACCGCCTCCGCTCCCATTCCCGCCCTGAATCTGGTACCGTATTCGGCAGACTTCTTCTTGTAGTCCTCCTCCCCGAGAAGTTCCTTCGCCTTCAGCGGTGTGTCACCTGGGTCAGTCACGATGTAACTCTCGAAATAAAGAACCTTTTCAAGATTCCTCATCGTCATATCGAGCAATGTACCGATGCGGCTCGGCACGCCTTTGAGGAACCAGATGTGGGCCACGGGGGTTGCCAGTTCTATATGGCCCAGACGTTCACGTCTGACCTTCGACTGTATTACCTCCACCCCGCACTTGTCGCAGACAATACCCCTGTGTTTCATCCTCTTGTATTTGCCGCATATGCACTCCCAGTCCTTGATCGGCCCGAAGATCTTTGCACAGAAAAGTCCGTCTCTCTCGGGCTTGAAGGTCCGGTAGTTGATCGTCTCAGGCTTCTTGACCTCCCCGTATGACCATTCCCGGATCTTCTCCGGGGAAGCCAGTTTTATCCTTATCGCCTCAAAATCCGTCGGGTTCTTAGGTTTTTGAAAAATGGCATAAATGTCTTCAGCCAATCTACTCCCCCTTCTTCTTTTTCTCCAGGAGCTCTACATCAAGACCGAGGCTCTGGAGTTCTTTTATTAATACGTGGAAAGACTCGGGCACGCCCGGTTCAAGCGTTGCGTCGCCTTTCACGATCGCCTCATACATCCTGGCTCTTCCCGTTACGTCATCGCTCTTTACAGTCAGAAACTCCTGAAGCGTGTACGCGGAGCCATAGCCTTCCAGCGCCCACACTTCCATTTCACCCAGCCTCTGGCCGCCGAACTGGGCCTTCCCGCCCAGCGGCTGCTGGGTAACAAGTGAGTAAGGACCTATCGAACGGGCATGGATCTTGTCATCCACCAGGTGATGAAGCTTCATCATATAGGTATATCCGACTGTGACGGGCCGCTTGAAGGGTTCTCCTGTCCTCCCGTCATACAGCGTCACCTGTCCGGCCACAGGCAGCCCGGACTTCCTGAGCAGGCTCTTTATCTCCGTTTCCTTCGCACCTTCAAAGACGGGGGTCGCAACAGGGAAACCCTGCCTGAGCCGGCCGGCGAGGTCGGCCGTCTCCTCTTCATCCAGGCCATCCACAAATCTCACCGTATCTTCATTTACTCCCTTGTTGCCGAAGTCCTTGTAGACATCCCGCATATACTTCTTCAGGCCGTCTGCCGGTACGCATTTGTCAATCGCCTCGGCCAGCCGCAGACCGAGCACCCTGGCTGCCCAGCCGAGATGAGTCTCAAGTATCTGTCCCACGTTCATTCTCGAAGGGACACCGAGAGGGTTCAGTACGACGTCGACAGGGGTCCCGTCGGGGAGATACGGCATGTCCTCTTCTGGCAGTACCATCGCCACAACACCCTTGTTTCCGTGACGGCCGGCCATCTTGTCCCCGATCTGGACTTTCCGTTTCATGGCGATATAGACCTTGATGAGCTTGTTCACTCCCGGGGCCAGTTCATCACCCTTGCGTACCCTGTCCACCTTCTCGTCGTACCTGGATTCCAGATGCCTGACATATTGGTTCGCATCACTGTTGACGGCCTCTATCTTTTCCTGCACGTCCGCGTTTGCGACCTTTATACGCATCAGGTGTTCGTCCTTGACCTGTTCAAGATGTTTTTCGCTGATCGTCCTGCCTTTGGCGCAGACCACCTCTTTGGTCCTCGGCAGCACGACATCTTCCGCCGAACGCTGCCCTGCCATGAGTGAGCGCAGTCTCTTGAATTTTTCTTCTTTTACAACTTTTATCTCTTCCTCGAGGTCCCGCTGCAGCCTCTGGATGTCCTCTTCCTCTATGTCCTTCGCCCTGCCGTCCTTCGCGATGCCCTTTCTGGAAAAGATCCTGACATCGACGATGGTACCCTCTATTCCGGGGGGAACATAGAGGCAGCTTTCCTTCACCTCTTCAGCCTTTTCTCCAAAAATGGCCCTGAGCAGCTTCTCCTCCGGGGTCAGTTGGGTCTCGCCCTTCGGCGTGACCTTGCCGACCAGAATATCACCTGGCTTGACTTCAGCCCCGATCCTGACAATGCCGCTCTCATCGAGGTCCTTCAGCGCCTCCTCACCGACATTGGGGATATCACGGGTTATCTCTTCCGACCCCAGCTTGGTCTCCCTCGCCTCCACTTCAAATTCCTCGATATGAATCGAGGTGTATACATCCTCCTTGACCAGCCTTTCGCTCAGAAGTATCGCGTCCTCAAAATTGTACCCGCCCCAGGGCATAAAGGCGACCAGCACGTTCTCGCCCAGGGCCAGCTCCCCGAAGTCCGTTGACTGCCCGTCGGCAAGGATGTCGCCCTGTTTCACCTTATCGCCGACAGACACAACGGGACGCTGGTTGATGCATGTCGCCTGGTTCGATCTCTGGAATTTCACAAGGCTGTAAATATCCACTCCTCCGTCGCCCCCGGTAGTCCTGACGACGACACGGGACGCATCCACGCTCTCCACCTTGCCGGCCCTCCTGGCAAGCACGAGGGCACCCGAGTCTCTTGCAGCCACGAATTCCATCCCCGTACCCACCAGAGGTGCCTCGGGCCTCAGGAGTGGCACAGCCTGCCGCTGCATATTGGATCCCATGAGCGCCCTGTTGGCATCGTCATTCTCAAGGAAAGGTATAAGAGCAGCCGAGATCCCCACTACCTGCTTCGGGGACACGTCCATGTAGTTGACTTCCTGGGGAGTAACGATCCTGAAGTCGCCGCCCTCCCTGGCTGATACGGCCTCACCAACAAGATTGCCCTTCTTGTCCAGGGGTGATGTTGCCTCGGCGATGATGAACCTCTCGCCTTCTATGGCCGAAAAATACTGTACTTCTCCTGTCACCCTTCCGTTGACCACCTTCCTGTAAGGCACCTCGATAAAACCGTAATCGTTCACCCTCGCGTAGGAAGCGAGCGAGGTGATAAGTCCGATATTCGGACCTTCCGGCGTTTCGATCGGACATATCCTGCCGTAATGGGTGGGATGCACGTCCCTCACCTCAAAGCCCGCCCTCTCTCTCGTCAGTCCGCCGGGCCCCAGGGCCGAGAGCCTCCTCTTGTGGGTGATTTCCGACAGCGGATTGGTCTGGTCCATGAACTGGCTCAGCTGGCTCGAACCGAAAAATTCCTTAACCGCCGCCATGACCGGTTTTGAATTAATAAGGTCATGGGGCATGGCCGTCTCCAGCTCGGTAAGGGTCATCTTCTCTTTGATGGCCCGTTCCATCCTGACAAGCCCGATCCGGAACTGGTTCTCCAGAAGCTCTCCGATCCCCCTGATCCTCCTGTTCCCCAGATGATCGATGTCATCGACTTCCCCCTTGCCTGTTCTGAGGTTCAGGATATACCTTACAATTTCGACGATGTCCTTGTCCGTGAGGACCTTGGTTTCCAGCGGCACGTCAAGTCCAAGCCGCTTGTTGAGCTTCAATCTCCCCACGGGAGACAGGTCGTATCTCTTGGGATCGAAGAACAGCCCGCTGAACAGGTCCCTGGCGGCCCGGATCGTCGGAGGCTCTCCCGGTCTCAATTTCTTGTAAATCTCTATCAGAGCGTCTTCCTGCGTTGCTACCTTGTCGGAAAGCAGGGTATCACGAAGGGAGGAAAGATAATGGACGTTGTCTATGAAAAGAAGATGCAGCGTATCTATTTTCAATGAAAGGACCTTCGTGAAGGCGTCCTCCGTCAACACCTCATTGCCTTCCAGAATGACCTCGCCGGTATTGGGATCAATGATGTCTTTCAGTGTTATCCTTCCGACGATTTCCTCTCTTGTTACCGGAATCGTCTCGATTTTTGCCGTCTCCATCTTTCTGAGAGCGCCCTTTGTGATCTTGCTTCCCTCTTTTACGATGACTTCCTTGGAAGAGGGGTCAATGATATTCTTGACCGCCTTGAGCCCGGCCAGCACATGGCTGACGGCTATCGAGAAATCGCCGGCGCCTTTCAAAATTACCGTATCGACGGGATAAAATGTCTTCAGGAGGTCTTCGTTTGAATAGCCGAGCGCCTTGAGCACTATGGTAGCCGGCAGTTTCTTCCGCCTGTCGATCCTTACGTACAGGATGTCCTTGGTGTCGAACTCGAAGTCGAGCCACGAGCCGCGGGAAGGTATGACCCTTGCCGAATACAGGAGCCTTCCGCTTGCATGAGTCTTGCCCTTGTCATGGCTGAAAAAAACGCCCGGTGAACGGTGAAGCTGACTGACCACAACGCGTTCGGTCCCGTTGATAATGAATGTACCCGTATCGGTCATCAACGGCATCTCCCCGATGTAGACCTCCTGCTCTCTCGACTCTTTCAATCTCTTCTTGCCGCCGGGGTCCATCTCTGACTGGTTGAGTTTGACGCTTATCTTGATCGGCGCCGCATACGTCGTGCCCTTCTGAAGACATTCTCTCACGGAGTATTTCGGCTCACCCACCAAATAGCCTGTGAATTCGATCTCGGCGGTCTCGTTGTAATCCGAGATCGGGAATACACTTAGGAACGCGGCCTGCAGTCCCGATTCGTCCCTCTTCTCCATGGGGACATCCTGCTGCAGAAACTTATCATATGACCTCTTCTGTATCTCTATAAGATTAGGGACCTCCAGGAACTGGGGAACCTTCCCGAAATCCAGTCTCTTTCTCAAAACTCTTGCCATATTTCTCCTCAAAAGATAAAGAGCAAGAGATGGGAAGTGAGGAATCCGGATTCACTTTCACTTCCCGTCCCCTGCTCCGTAAGTTATTTTACTTCTACCGTCGCTCCCTGTTCTTCAAGTTTCGCCTTGATGGAATCGGCTTCCTCTTTTGTTACGTCGGTCTTCACGGGCTTCGGCGCTCCGTCTACCAGGTCCTTCGCCTCCTTCAGGCCGAGCCCGGTCAGCTCTCTGACCACCTTGATCACCTGGATCTTCTTGTCCCCGGCGGCGGTCAGCACCACGTCAAAGCTCGTCTTCTCTTCGGCGGCAGGAGCAGCGGCCGCTGCCCCCGGCGCTGCGGCGACGGCGACAGGAGCGGCGGCGGTTACGCCGTACCTCTCTTCGAACTCCTTTATGAACTTTGACATCTCCAGTACTGTCATACCGTCAATGAACTCAAAAACTTCTTCCTTGCTAACAGCCATTCTCTGAACCTCCTTTTATACAAATCCTTGCAGAAATTATTTACTCTCAGTTGTCTTTCTGCCCCTTCAGCGCTTCAAGCGCATAGGCAAAGCCATTGATTGTCGCAGCAAGCGTTCCCGCCATCTTGCTCATGGGCGCCTGCATTGCTCCCGCAAGCATCGAGAGGAGCGTCTCTCTCGACGGCAGTTCCGAGATCTCTTTGATCTCCTCCGGGTCACAGAGCTTTCCCTCGACAACGGCGCCTTTCACCCGGAGCTTTTCACTTGTCTTTGTGAACTCAAGAACCTTCTTAACTACAAGTACGGGATCGTCGTAGCCTATGGCGACCCCTATCGGCCCCTTGAACATATCGGCCGCCGTCGCGACTTCCGTATCGGCGGACGCTATCTTGGCAAGGGTGTTTTTCACCACCCTGTAGTCCAGCGTCGAGCTCTTGAGCAGCCTTCTGAATTGAGTGGTTTCCGCCACCGTCATGCCGGTGAAATCGGCAAAAACCACGGCCCTGGCCCTGGAAAACTTCTCCTTAAGGTCACTTATTACCTGTGCTTTCTCGTCCCTATTCAGATTAGACCTCCTTTCCCAGAGACAACGGCATGAGCGCTATAACAACCCGGAAATGCGGAATATCAACTGTTCTCCCCGATTTCATTTCACATTTTCCTTATTTAGCCTCGGCAGGCAAGTCCCGGTCCGCCACGGTAAAGGGCGTCCCGGACCATTAAGTTTCACACACCTGCTGTCTCTGACTAATATATCAACGGACCCAGGTCCGGTTTATCTATCTCCCGGCGGCCACAGAGTTGGCGTCAACCCTGAGACCGACACCCATCGTCGAGGAAATCGACAACTTCTTAAGGTATTTGCCCTTGCTCGTCGAGGGTTTCGCCTTGTTAACGGAATCGACTATGGCCCTGGCGTTGTCCAGAAGCTTCTCCCGGTCAAAAGAGACCTTACCGATGGCAACGTGGATGACACCGGCCTTCTCAGTCTTGTATTCGACTTTCCCGGCCTTTATTTCCTTGACCGCTTTTGCAACGTCGAACGTGACCGTACCGAGCTTGGGATTCGGCATCAGCCCCCTGGGGCCGAGAATCTTTCCCAGTTTACCGACCAATCCCATAATGTCCGGAGTGGCTACGACCTTATCGAAATCCAGCCATCCCTCCTTGGTTATTTTCTCGATCATGTCTTCGGCGCCGGCAAAATCGGCTCCGGCGTCCCTGGCTTCCTTTTCCTTCTCCCCCTTCGCGAAGACGAGGACCCTGACACTTTTTCCCGTGCCGTGGGGAAGGACAACTGTCCCCCTCACCATCTGGTCCGATTTCCTCGGATCCACTCCCAGATTAAATGCCAGATCTACAGTTTCGTCAAACTTGGCATAAGACAACTTCTTGATTGTATCGATCGCTTCTTCAAGCGAATATTCCCTGTTACGCTCTATCTGGCTTTCGGCAGCCTTCAATTTCTTGCCCATGTCAACCTCCGTCTAATCTATTACCTCGACGCCCATACTCCTGGCGGTGCCGGCTACTATCCTCATCGCTTCTTCAACGGAATACGCGTTCAGATCGACAAGCTTCGTCTCCGCAATCTCCTTTACCTGTGCCGATGTGACCTTCCCCACCTTGTCCTTGTTCGGCGCACTGGAACCCTTTATTATCCCGGCTGCTTTCTTGAGAAGTTCCGATGCGGGCGGGGTCTTGGTGATGAAAGTAAATGTCCGGTCCGCATAAACGGTCATTATTACCGGGATGATCGTATCCCCCAGCGCCTGGGTCTGGGCATTGAATGCCTTGCAGAATTCCATTATGTTTACCCCGTGCGGACCGAGCGCGGGCCCGACAGGCGGTGCAGGCGTCGCCTTCCCGGCGGCTATCTGAAGTTTCACCTGCCCAACGACTTGTTTTTTGCCCATTTTTCTTTATCCTCCCGCTTTTCTGCCTGTAATCAATTTTTCTCAACCTGGAAGAAGTTGAGCTCAACGGGTGTCTGCCGGCCGAATATGCTGACCATTACGCGAAGCCTCCCGTGATCCAGATCGACATCCTCCACAAAGCCGTTGAAATTACTGAACGGACCGTCTATGATTCTGACGTTCTCACCCTTCTGATATTGCGTCTTTACCTGAGGGACAGGGCCCTTTTCCACCTGCTGCAGAATGATGTCGACCTCTTCCTCCGGAATCGGGACAGGATGTTTCCCGCCCACAAAACCCGTGACCCTCGGGGTGTTCTTTATCAGGTGCCATGTTTCATCATCCAGATCCATTTCGACCAGTATGTAGCCTGGATAAAATTTCTTGTCACTCTCCTTCTTTTTCCCCGCCCGTAATTCGACAACCCTTTCGGTCGGGATGAGGATCTTCGATATCCTCTCCTGAAGCTGCCCGGTTTCAACCTTCTCCTCTATGGAAAGCTTCACCTTCTCCTCAAATCCCGAATATGTATGTACTACATACCAGTTCTTGGCCATATCCCTCTTACCTGAGCACCAGTCCGACCAGTTTCGTAAGACTGAGGTCTATTACCCCCAGGAAGATAGAGACGAACACGACGGTAACGATCACGACCCATGTGGACCCTATCAGCTCGTCCCTGTCGGGATATATGACTTTTTTTGACTCAACCTTGACTTCTCTGAAGAACTGTTTAATTTTCTCTATCATTAATATTATCCTCTTTCAGTGGCAGGCCAGGAGGGATTTGAACCCCCAACCCTCGGATTTGGAGTCCGATGCTCTAGCCGTTAGAGCTACTGGCCTATAAATAAAGTTATTAGTGGATCGTGAAAATGAATGAAAATAATTTGCCGCGTCCGAATCTTTCTACTTTTCACCCATAACTCTTCACTTTTCACTGTCTTTTTTACGCCTTGGCCTCCTTGTGCATGGTATGACGCATGCAGTGCCTGCAGTATTTCTTCCTCTGGAGCTTGTCGGTCGTATTCTTCTTATTCTTCATAGTGGAATAGTTCTTGTTCTTGCACTCCGTGCACTGGAAAAGTATTATGTCCCTCATGCCAGTACCTCGGTAACGACCCCTGCACCGACGGTGCGGCCGCCTTCCCTTATCGCGAACCTCAGCTCCTTCTCCATCGCTATCGGCGATATCAGTTCAACAGAGAGGCTCACATTGTCA
>JARRRD010000066.1:18071-19404 GCA_037381085.1 Candidatus Sulfobium sp. | reverse complement strand
GGAGCTTGAGGACCTTGCCAAGGACATGAAAGTACCTTTTGAGCATCTGAATGCAAAGAACAAGTCTCTGCACGAGTTCAATCCGATGCTGGGACACAGGGGCTGCCGTCTGGGCGTCACCTATCCGGAAATCTATGAGATGCAGGTACAGGCCATCATGGAGGCGGCATGTGAGCTTACAAAGGAGAGGGTGAAGGTCATACCTGAGATAATGATACCTCTTGTGGGGCACGTAAACGAACTTCGGAAGCTGAGGGACCTTACGGTTTCAGTCGCGGAGGAGACGATGAAGAAGTATAAGACCAGGATCCCCTATAAGGTCGGGACAATGATAGAGCTGCCGCGCGCCTGCGTTACCTCCGACGAGATAGCTTCGGCTGCCGACTTCTATTCCTTCGGGACCAACGACCTCACACAGACTGTATATGGACTCTCGCGGGACGACGCAGGCAGGTTCCTGCCGTTTTACGTCGAAAACGGCATACTCAAGGAGGACCCTTTTATTTCAATAGACACGGACGGCGTCGGCTATCTGATGCGCATGGCCCTTGAAAAGGGCAGAAAGGTCAAGAAGGACCTCAAGACGGGGATTTGCGGAGAGCACGGCGGTGAACCGAAATCTGTGGAATTCTGCCACAATATCGGCCTGGATTACGTAAGCTGTTCGCCTTTCAGAGTCCCCATCGCGCGGTTCGCTGCGGCTCAGGCTGCGCTTAAGGGAAAGCCGGGCAAAAAGTAGACCTTCAAGCCATCTGTAAAGGGAAAAGGCCGCTAAAAGCGGCCTTTTCCATATTACCACTCCACCTGCTAATTATAATTTAAAGTTGACATTACTCGCCTGGATGCTGTAATTATATATAAAATATATAGATATTTTGGCTGCATGCAGGCGATATGCAGAGTTTATGCGGGGAGGTAAGATGGGGCTGACAGAGGCAAAAAAGTATATCCAGAAACTCCACAAGAAACAGGATGATCCGTACTTGTGGCCGGATTTTTTGACGGGACTTCCCGACAGGAACGCGATCATCAGGAAGCTTGAAGATTTGTTTCCCAGGCTCGGGAAGTACTCCATAGCATATGTCCGCATATCCAATATCCACCCTTACCTGATCAAATACGGTCCCGACAGACACGCCGAGATTATACAATGGGCTGCGGCGATACTGAAGACTACATGCGTAAAGTGCCCCAAGTGTTTTGTGGGGGTCCTCAGTACTCATGACTTTGTCGTTATGTGCGAGACGGACAGGATGGTAAAACACATGAAAGAGGCGGGCAGGCTCTTCGAGAAGAAGATGAAGACATTTTACTCGGCGGAAGACCTGAGAAA
>JARRRD010000066.1:8236-18017 GCA_037381085.1 Candidatus Sulfobium sp. | reverse complement strand
GAGAAAATAAACGACTCTTTCCTTCAAGAGGGAAGGGGAGGATCTACGCATCGGGTTATTGAAATTGACTGCAGTCATTGAACAGGAGAAGCCGAAGATCGATAAACGAAATCTCCTGCAGCAGATGGGCCGCCTTTGCGAGTCGACCGAAGCAGCTGTCGGCGAGATCGTTATCATGACTGACAGCATGGCCTGCACCGGACTGTAGAACTTCTTTTCCCTTCAGAAGCCGGCCCCGTACGTTCCTTGTTGACAAGAAAAATCCCTTTTATTCATACTGTGTTCTGTCCCTTGAAATCAACGGGGCAATGACGGAGCAGTTTGCGGTATGAGAAAAGGCGTCCCTCTTATCGGTATAACCTGCAGGGACCTTGATGACCTCCCGGCGCGGCCTGAACTTTACAGTGAAGCCGTCGAGAGAGCAGGAGGATCTTCAATATACGTGTCCCCGGGAACGGCCGCGAAGGACGTTTCCAGGTCCTGCGACGGTTTCATCATCCCAGGGGGACGGGATCCGGACCCGGCTTTGTACAGCGAAAGAGAGCTCTTCGAGATCCGGATTGAAGACCCTCGTCGAATTAGTTTTGAATTCGCGCTTCTGCATGAGATAATAGGTTTACAAAAACCCGTTCTCGGTATATGTTATGGCATGCAACTGATCAATATATTTTTCGGAGGGACCCTTTACCAGGACATCCTTGCCCAGAAAGCGTATGCTCTGAACCACGAAAATGAAATGCACTCAATAACAGTCAGGGATAATCCTTATATCAGCCGCGGGGAGTTTGTCGTAAACAGCTGTCATCACGAAGCCGTCAAAGACGCGGGGAGGGGAATCATACCCTTCGCCTTTGCCTCAGACGGGTTAACAGAAGCCTTTTATCTCGAAAAATACGGTTTTCTTCTTGGCGTGCAGTGGCATCCGGAGAGGATGCAGTCTCCTCCGGGCGCAACGTTGTTCAAGGAATTTGTCGAGGCAAGTCATGACCAACAATAAGTTCTATTTTGTCATGCTGCTCTTTCTCCTGGCCGTCCTGGGGTATCTCACTTATGAAATCATGCTACCTTTCTTTAATGCGATAGCGTGGTCGGTGGTTTTTTCCATAGTGTTTTATCCTGTCTATGCCGCCATTTCCAGATACATGAGGATAAAGTCCGTTGCCTCTGTCATAACGGTGATTCTCATAGTCATAATAATAATAGGGCCCATTTCCTATCTGGCATTTATGCTTATCAATGAAGTGCAGGCGGTCGCACAGAAGATCAACCAGAACGGCCTCGGCTCCATTCACGACCTTGTCAATCAGGTCAGGTCGTCTTCCATTTTTAACACGATCCGTTCCTACACCGGCATCCAGGACTTCATGTCCGAGAAGGCCCTTGCGGAGAGTGTAAGAAAGATAGGAAACAACCTTCTTCAATTTTTTTCACTCCGGATAACCGACATAATCTCGTCCGCCGTTGATTTTATTTTTATGGTCTTCGCAGTCTTTTTTCTTCTGAGGGACGGCCCCGGATTCCTGTCCAAGATAAGG
The DNA here is from genome assembly GCA_037381085.1 of Candidatus Sulfobium sp. Classification (GTDB taxonomy): domain Bacteria; phylum Nitrospirota; class Thermodesulfovibrionia; order Thermodesulfovibrionales; family UBA6898; genus JARRRD01. The sequence continues at coordinate 16,482 of JARRRD010000066.1, read as the reverse complement.
GACTACATGCCGTTCAGCGAGACGCAGAAGAACACCCTGACGTCCCAGATAAAGGACACCATCGTCTCAACGGTTTATGGAGGAGTTGTCATAGCAATCATCCAGGGGGTGCTCGGAGGCTTCGCCTTCTATGTAATAGGGATCGAATCGCCCGTGCTTTGGGGCGTGGCGATGTCCATAATGTCCTTTGTTCCCCTCCTCGGCACCTTTGCAGTCTGGGGGCCTACCTCGGTGTATCTCGTAATAGAGGGGAGCTTTATGGAAGGAATCGGTCTGCTCCTCTTTGGAGTACTTGTCATCAGCATGGTGGACAATATCCTGAAGCCCCTGATCATTGGGAGCCGCACGAAGATGCACACCCTGATCATTCTTTTCAGTGTGCTTGGAGGTATCAAGCTCTTCGGCATGATAGGTCTGATAATGGGACCTCTTATTACCGCCGTGTTCATCTCGGTCTTTGAGATCATCAGGAACATTGAGGCCCCGCACCCGGCCGACCCTCCATCCGATGAAATGACGTCGTCCGGCGGATAATCCCGCCGGTCTCCTTTTATCGAAGACCGAGACGGTGAAGCAGAAGACCCGGGTACTTGTTCAGGAAGTGGTTCCTCGGCAGAAAGGGGATCAGCGGTTTTTTCCTGGATCCCAACTGCTCCAGAAGCAGTCTTATCTCCGCATTTTCACTGCCGGAAAGATCCTTGGTAGCACCGGAACGCAGCACCGCCAGGGCCTCTTCCCTACGCTTCGCATGCAGGAATACCTTGCCGAGGTTGAGATAGTGAGAGGGGTTATCGGGTTGCTGGGCAAGAGCTGACTCACACAATCTGACAGCCTCCGTGATCTGTCCGCGTTCGACGGAGATGCAAAAAGCGAGGTAGGACTCGACTTCCGGTGTCTTACGGAATTCATAGGCCTTTTCAAAGCACGCCAGTGCTGCCAGGGTGTTGTCTTCTCTCAACAGAGAGAGACCTTTTTTGAACATTTCATCCGACTTCATATCGCCATACCCGAACTCTGCCGATAAAATGGTATCCCGTTTCACGGCGCAAGCCGGCAGCCCCCTTAGTTATTGCACGATCTTCTTTATGTAAATCTCTTTAGCTATTTCAGGGTCTATCGCCACTGTTGTTTCATCGATCTTCAGGACGCAGGAGGGTGTCTTCTGAACGAACTTTATGACACTTCCAGCCGTTATGCCAAGAGAATTAAGCTTACTGATCCTGGAGGGATCGGATGGTACAATAAAGGTGATCTTTCCGGTGCCTCCCACTTCGAACTCGGTAAGTCTCGTGACGACAGGTCTCACTTCAATCTTGAATTTTTTACAGCATTCCCCGCGTGGTATAGGTTTGCCGTGAGGACATGTCGGCGGGTGACCGAGGAATGTACAGACGCTGTCGGTCAGTTCCTCACTCAGGATATGCTCCATCTTGCAGGCATCGTCAAGTACCGCGTCGTCCGCCATCTCGAAAACGTCCGTAAACAGGCGCTCGGCAAGCCGCTGTCTCCGTATCAGCCCCCTGGCTGTTTCCTTTCCCCTGTCGGTCAGGTGGATCTTGCCTTCCCCGATCGCGGCCAGCCCCCCCGCAAGGAGCGTCTCAACGAGCGACCCGGTGTCAGAATCATCAGAGCTCAAATTGAACCGCTCGAGTTCGCTATGCCCGTCCTCTCCGAGTACCCACAACAGTTCCAGTGCTTCCTCGATTCTCTCTTTGTCCGTAATGATCGACATTGAAGTAATTATATTCCAAAAAACGGTCATAACTCAATTCAAAATCGAAGCGGCTACTCCCTATCGGGAAATAACATAACGCCCTGCTCACAACGGCAATGGCAGCGACATCACCTGTCTGAAGCTTTTCCTGTGGATAGGACAGGGACCGTAGAGACGTATCATCTCCATGTGCTCCGCGGTGCAGTATCCCTTGTTCTTTCTGAAGTTGTATGCGGGATAGACCTCGTGGTACCTCAGCATGATCGCATCTCTTACATATTTTGCAACGATTGATGCGGCAGCGACCGAGGCGCTTTTTGACTCCGCCTTGAAAAAGGAGATCTGCCTCACTTCCAGGGAAGGGAGGGTTACGGCATCAATGACTACGAGATCAGGGGCCAGCCGGAGATCCTTGACCGCCGACTGCATGGCTTTCCGGGTGGCCCTCAATATGTTCAGCCGGTCTATCTCATCGTGTTCGACGACTCCTACACCGATATCCTCCGCCAGACAGAGTATATCCCGGAAAAGAGTTTCCCGTTCCTTTTCAGGTACCTTTTTTGAATCGCGCAGGCGATTGATTCTCACGTGATCGGGCAGGACAACGGCGGCTGCCACTACGGGACCGGCGACAGGACCCCGCCCTGCCTCGTCGACCCCCGCCAGTACTCGAAAGCCTTCCTCCCTCAAAGAAGAGTCATGCTGATATATATCCACTCAGAACAGACCGCCGACAGTAAATCAGTCCGCAGGAGGACGTTTGCGGATTAATTGATCTTAATCCCTCGGTTGGAGAATTCTTTCTCCTTGATCTTGGCCGCCTTGCCTTTCTTGCTCCGAATGTAATAGAGCTTGGCCTTTCTGACATCGCCCTTCTTCACAATTTCAACCCTGCTTATGGCGGGAGAACAGACGGGGAATATTCTTTCGACCCCGACACCGAAGGAGACCTTCCTTACCATGAAGGTTTCCCTGGTACCGCTTCCTTTTCTGGCGATGACCGCGCCCTGAAAAGGCTGGATCCTCTCTTTGTCTCCCTCTACGACCTTTACAAATACCTTTATCGTGTCACCGATGTCGATATTTCCGAGATCCCTCTTATAACCTTCCTCGACGGAATCTATCATATTCATTTCAACTCCTCCTTTATCTCTTCCAGTATTTTCTCGTCCTTGCACGACAACATATATTTCTCGATAAGTTGCGGTCTCTTCTCGGCAGTCCGCTTGAGGGACTGTTTCCGCCTCCACCTGGCGATTTCACTGTGGTTGCCGGACAGCAGAACCCCGGGCACCTTCATGCCCCGAAAAATTTCAGGCCGCGTATAGTGCGGATAGTCAAGCAGTCCGCAGGAAAAAGAATCCTCCACGGAAGAGCGGGCGTCTCCAAGCACACCAGGCACGAGCCTGACAACGGCATCTATTATAACCAAAGCGGGCAGTTCTCCGCCAGTCAAAACGTAATCCCCTATGGAAATTTCATCGTCCGCCAGTTCTTCCCTCACCCTTTCGTCTATGGCTTCATATCTGCCGCAAAAGAACACCACTTCCCTCTCCTCCATCGACAGTTCGCGGGCCACACCCTGATCGAATATCCTGCCCTGGGGTGAAAGGAGAATGATCCTTCTCTTCCCTTTCGTGGGCCACAAATCTTCGGCAATCCTGAAAAAAGGCTCCGGTTTCATGACCATTCCGGCCCCTCCGCCGTAAGGGTAATCGTCGGTTGTCCGGTGCTTGTCTTCCGTGTAATCACGCAGGTTGTGCACCTGAACGCCCACAGATCCGCCCGTGATGGCCCTCTTGAGGATGCTTTCACCGAGATATGGGCGGACCATGTCCGGAAAGATTGTGACAATGTGAAAATTCATACGGACACTTAGTCCAGCATCCCTTCCATCACTTCTATGAGAATCCTGCCGCGCACCGGGTCAATTTTCTTTATGACATCCCGTATGGCCGGTATCAGATATTCCCGTCCGCCGCCTCGCACAATATACACGTCATTACTTCCTGTTTCAAGGATGTCCTGAACTTTTCCGATGACTGTTCCCTCCCCGGTAATGACCGTCAGTCCGATCAATTCATCCCAAAAGAATTCCCCTTTCTCACGAGGAATAGACTCTCTGGTAACCTTCACGAAAGAGTTCCTGTAGCGGGCCGCGGATTCGACGTCGTCAACGCCAAGGAAGGAAATGCCGAAGTGTTTGCCGACAGGCCTTATCGAGCTGACAGTGGCCCGGCGCAAACCTGCATCCGACGACAAATAAACGGTGCTTCCGGGCCTCAGAAAGGCGATCTTGGGAGAGAGGGGCAGGGCCTTAATTTCTCCCTTTATCCCCCGTTCTTTCAGGAGTTTGGCTAAGGCGGTAAGATCAGAGTCGTTGAAAGTTTGTCCTCTTATTCCAGAATTTCGAGCACGCAACGCTTGCCTATTTTTGTGCCGGCGGCACTGAGGATCGTCCGCATGGCCCGCGCTGTCTTCCCCTGCTTACCGATCACTTTCCCGAGGTCGCTTGACGCGACCCTCAGTTCATAGACGGTGGTCTTTTCGCCATCAATCTCATTCACAACCACATCCTCAGGTTTGTCCACGAGTGCTTTAGCCATCCTGTCAACCAACTCTTTCATCGTTCCACCTCCATGTGAAATTGGGGCCGTTACAGACCGGCCCTTTGCATCAGCTTCCTTGCGGTATCAGTGGGTTGCGCTCCTCTTTGTAACCATGTTCTGGCTTTCTCCAGGTCAACCTTGACCTCTGAAGGCTCTTTCAGGGGATCATACGTTCCCAGAATTTCTATGAAGGGGCCGTCTCTTCTCACGCGTGAATCCGTTACTACCAACCTGTAAAAAGGTCTCTTATGTGCTCCCATCCTTGTTAACCGTATCTTGACCAAAAAACACCTCCTGTGAAATATGTCAAATTGTAATATATCCGCGTCTGCAAAGTAAAGAAGCTAAAAAGGGAAAAGTTTCGGTATCTTGATGTTCTTTTTTCCCTTAAACATCTTGAGCATCTTCCTCAATTCGAGATATTGTTTCATGACCTTGTTGACGTCGGTCACGGTCGTGCCGCTTCCCTGGGCGATTCTCTTTCTCCTGCTTCCATTGATGATGTTATGATTCATCTTTTCCTTCTTCGTCATGGAATTGATTATCGCCTCTATCTTGACGAACTCCCTCTCATCGACAGACACATTCTTCACCTTGGGCAGTCCCGGGATCATTCCCAGAATGTTCTCCAATGGTCCCATGCTCCTTATCTTCTTCAACTGTTCCCTGAGATCGTCGAAAGTGAAGGAATCTTCCAGTATCCGTTTCTGCAGGTTTTCGGCCTCTCTCTGGTCGAAAGTCTTCTGGGCCTGTTCGATAAGGCTTAGCATATCTCCCATGCCCAGGATCCTTGACGCTATGCGGTCCGGGTGGAACGGTTCGATCATATCTATCTTTTCGCCGGCGCCGATAAACTTGATAGGCTTGCCTGTAATGGCCCTGATGGAGAGCGCGGCTCCTCCCCTCGCATCTCCATCCATCTTTGTGAGGACTATTCCATCGATACCTATCTGGTCGTTGAACTGCTTCGCGATGTTTACGGCATCCTGGCCAGTCATTGCGTCGGCGACGAGCAGGATCTCCCGGGGAATTACGCACTCCCTGATTTCTTTGAGTTCATTCATGAGGGCCTCATCAACGTGGAGTCTTCCGGCAGTATCCACGATGAGGATGTCATGGGCCTCGGCTTTTGCCTTCTTCACTGCCTCACGGGCAAGCGCCACGGGGTCCTTGATCTCCCGTGACGAAAAGACAGCCACGCCGATCTGATCCCCGAGAGTCACGAGCTGGTCAATGGCAGCCGGCCTCTGCAGGTCGCAGGCAACAAGCATGGGGCGGCGGCCTTCCTTCTTGAAAAACCTCGCGAGCTTCGCTGATGTGGTCGTTTTGCCCGAACCCTGAAGGCCTACCATCATGACAATGGTCGGAGGATTCGGAGAGAGCGTAATCCTGCTGTTTGCTTTACCCAGCAGTTCACAGAGTTCGTCATTGACTATCTTGACCACCTGCTGCCCCGGCGTGAGACTTTCGAGGACGTCTTTACCCACCGCCTTGACCTTGATCTTTTCGACAAAGTCTTTCGCGACCCTGAAATTGACGTCTGCCTCAAGCAGGACGAGCCTTATCTCCTTCAGGGCCGTCTCGACGTCCTCTTCTTTCAGCAGCCCCCTGCCTTTGAGCTTCTTGAAAACGGCCTCTAATTTTTCATTTATGCTTTCGAACATCTATAACAGTCTTTCAACCTCCGATGAAACCTTGCTTTCGTACTGATCAATGTACCCCGAGTATGAGTCCCTGATCTTCCCATTCTTATCGATGAGGAAACTTCGGGGGATGCTCCAGACCTTGTAATCACGCTCCACAGCCTCGTTCCCCAGGAGCACCGGATAATTGATATGAAACTTCCCGGAGAAATCCGATAATTCCGCCCTGAGGTTCCCACCCTCGTCATCAACTGAAATCCCCAGGACAGTAAACGCCCTGCCTTTATATCTTCCCTGAAGAGCGACAAGTTCGGGGACCGTAGCGCGGCATGGCGGACACCACGTTGCCCAGAATTCCAGGAGGACCACCTTGCCCCTGAACTGCGACAGCGTTACGTCCCTGCCGTGCAGGTCCTGAAGCGTAAAATCAGGCGCGGCGGTTCCCGTCCGGGCGGAAGAACGCGCTCCATTCCCGTCCCCTCCCTGATCCTTGGAGCACGAAAAAAGGATCACCGAGGAAAGAAGAATGAGAATGACGGCGACAGCCTGTGTCAGACCGATCCCGTCAACATTCCGACGGCGGCTCATGTCAGCGGCTGCGAACGGGAAAAAGACGGTTCACAGAGAAATCAGGAGCCGAGAATGGCATCGATCTTCGCCTTCAACTGCGGTTTTGGGACTGCGCCGACAATCTGGTCCACCTTCTGGCCGCCCTTGAAGAACATGAGAGTAGGTATGCCCATTATCTTATACCTGCTTGCAATCTCGGGATTTTCGTCGGTATTCAATTTACAGACCTTGACCTTGCCCGAATATTCCTTTGCCAGTTCCTCGACGGTTGGAGCGATTATACGGCACGGGCCGCACCACACTGCCCAGAAATCGATCATCACGAGTCCGCTGTCGTTCAGAACTTCCTTCTCCCACGACGCTGTTGTAACCTCAAGCAATCCTTCAGCCATAGCTCTTACCTCCTCGGATAAACTCTTTCATTATATTTAGTTATCGATTATTTTGTCAACGAAACACCGACAACCGACAGGATCCCTTATATTGCCGTGAGCAGGCCGCCGAGCGCCCTGGAGAGAGCTGGAAAGAAGAGGCGCCGCTTCGTGCCCGGGGACCCTGGCATCGATTGACAGTTGTACAATTTTCTGTTATTTTCTCTAGTAATGAAAAGAGTCTTGTTGCTCATTTTCCTGCTTCTCCTCTTGCCGAACCGGTCATATGCTTTCGATATCCTGGGTCTTCAGCCCGTCGCACCCTACGGTGTTTTTTCCACTTTCAGCGCCGAGAGTCTTTCGAAGAACAAGGCGGCTTTCGAGACCAGCTTTGAAAAGTCCAAGGACCCCAATTTTTACAGGTTCGCCCTAGTGGGAGCCTACGGCATCTCGGATTCGCTTGAATTCGATATCACCGTGCCTTATGTGTATCATTTTTCGGATCACGTCGACGGCATGGAAGATATCGCCTTCGGGTTTAAACACAGGTTTTACAACGAGGGGAAATACGGGCCCTCGCTCGCATATGTCATAAGTGCGTCAATAAACAACGGTCGAAGCGAGTTCAGTACAAACGGGAGTTTCGGGGGTGGACTTATCGTCAGCAAGAGGGTGGGCCCTTTTAAGGGGCACTTCAACGTATTTTATGAACGGCCCGGGTCAGGGAAGCTTTTCGATGAACTGACGTTCCGTGGAGGGGTTGAGCTTGCCGCCGCTCACAATTTTGCCATACTGAGCGAGGTTCTTGTGCAAAAAGATTATTTTGACAACGAGTATAAACATGTGGAAGCCCGTTTCGGATACAGACTCAGAACAACCGACAATATATACACAACGATAGGAGCCGGCCTCGACCTCAAGGCCCGGAGTCCGGAATTCAGGATCCTTTTTTCCGTAAGCTTTACTCCTCCGCCGGAAAAGAAGGTAATCAGGAAAATATACGAGGAAGAATAAGTTTGTGTCGCGAATAATTTCACTACGGTAGTTCGGCAGAGGAGCGTCCGATGTTCGACATAGGTTTTCAGGAGTTGGTAATAATATTTGTGGTTGCCCTCCTGGTGTTCGGCCCCAAGAGACTGCCCGAGGTAGGCAGGACGCTGGGAAAGTGGATCGGGGAACTGCGTAAGGGCATTTATGACGCCAAGATGCAGATGGAATCGGAGTTCGAGGAAATCCGGAAAGAAGCGGGGGAGGAGGGCAAAAAGATCACGGGAGAGGAAGCCGTAGAAGAGAAGCCGACTTTAAAGCCGGAGGATGAGAGAGGACCGCAGGAGGGGGG
>JARRRD010000066.1:0-8180 GCA_037381085.1 Candidatus Sulfobium sp. | reverse complement strand
AAGGCGAAGCCGACCTCGCTGGTGTTTCTGGCTCCAGCCGAGGCGTTCTGGATGTACCTGAAGATATCCTTTGTGGCGGGACTGATATGTGCACTACCTGCTATTTTTTATGAGATATGGCGCTTTGTTTCGCCGGGACTCCTGCAGAAAGAAAAGAAATACGTCCTGCCTTTCATAACGTCTTCCACCGCCCTCTTTCTGATTGGCGGATCATTTTGTTTTGTCATAGTCCTTCCTTTCGGGATGACTTTCCTGCTCGGCTACCAGACCCAACATCTGACGCCCATGATCTCCGTCGGGAACTATGTGGATTTTTGTCTTAAATTCATTCTTGCCTTCGGGGTCATCTTTGAACTTCCTCTGGCGATCATCCTTCTGACCCGGTTCGGAATCGTCACACCGAAGACGCTGGCCAAAAAGAGGAAGTATGCGGTGCTTCTTGCATTCATTATGGCGGCTGTCCTCACGCCGACGCCCGATGCTTTCAACCAGACACTGATGGCGCTACCTATAATAATCCTCTATGAAGTTGGTATACTAATATCGCGGATCATGTACAGGAAGAAAGAAAATGCCTAATATCCGGGGGAAAAGCCTTAAGGCTGTTGTTAGGGACGTGGCGGGGGGCTATGTTACGGTAAACCCGATTTTCCTGAAATCCTTCGACAGGGAGACGCTGCGGGTCTTTTACGGAGAGATGTCCAGGGTGCAGGTCGAGATAAGGGCGGAAAAATTTCCTACCCATGACATTGCCGCAATTCGAAACAGAAATCTACGGCTGCAGAAACTCTATTCCGCCATGATGATAATAAAAAATTATGCAAGGGAAAGAAAGATAATCCTAACCTGACGGTCTTCCATGTTGAATGATGAAGAACTAAAAAAAGTCAAAGACATCGTCCAGTCATTCCTCAAGGCCAAAAAAATCTTGCGGATGTATCCGGAGAACAACCCTGTTTATATTAACACGCTGGAAGACAACTTCGGCAAGTTCAAGGACTTCTTCTACTATAAAGAAGAATTGCGCCTGCAGATAAGACAGAACGAGGTCCTTTACGATTCCGAGCAGGTATACTACAGTCCCGAAAAGGACGACAACCTCGCACTCTTTTTCTTTAAAGACGGCCTGCGGGAGATCACATTCAAGAAGGGCCTTTCCTACGAAGAGATGGAGGATTTTCTGAAAATCATTTCCCTGGACTTCAGCAGAGATGTTCTTGAGGACGACGTCGTCACTCTCTTTTGGGAGAAAGACTTCCAGAATATTGAGTACGTGGTCGACGAGATCATGCTTGCCGACGATGAAGATTATGACTCGCAGAACCTTGCGGCACTTGAAGAGCAGGAGACGGGGCAGGATGATCTGTCCAGGGCGTATCAGGACGCATTCAAGGAGGGGGCTGACGTAGGGGATATATCGATAGTCCCCCTTACGGACAAGGACCTGCAGCTTCTGCTGAAAGAACTTGAGAAGGATTCCTTGAACAAGGCGGGCAAGCTGACGGACATACTTTTTGAAATGGTTTACCTCTGCGAAACGAGGGAGGACCTTGAAGACCTGGTCGGCTTTTTTGGCGAATCCCTTGCTTTTGCGATAGGACGGGGAGACATTTCCGATGCGTCGGCCTTGCTTCTTCGGGTGACGGAGATGTTGCAGGACAGAAAGCTGACTGACGAGGCAAAAAAATATCTGCAAAAGGTGGTTACCCATGCGGGCAGCGAAGCGGTAGTTACTCTTCTGGGGGAAGTTCTCGACAGCGGTCCGGAGATAGAGGAAAAAGTAATTGAAGAATTTGTCGGGCTGCTCGACAAGAATGCGATCGTTCCTTTCATGAAGGTACTGGGCGAGTTGAAGAGCATGAACGCCAGAAAGACGGTGATAGAAGCCCTTATACATCTGGGATCCCGTGACATAGTGACACTGGCCAAAGGTCTCAATGATTCAAGGTGGTACGTGGTCAGGAACATAATCTACATACTCAGAAAAATCGGGGATAAGAGGGCGGTGGACTATCTCCTGAGGACCGTGAGACACGGTGATATCCGTGTCAAGAAGGAGGTGATCAGGGCACTCGGAGAGCTCGGCGGGGCCGGCGTTCTCCAGACGCTTCGCGAATGTCTTGACGATCCGGACGGCCCTGTCAGGTCCGTTGCCCTGAGGGCCCTCGGCAACGTGCGGTCCGAGGCGGCGAAGAGAATTCTCCTGAACAAGATCCTGGACAAGAATTTCAATGACAGGGATTTTGATGAGAAGAAAGAGTATTTCGAGGTGCTGTCGCGATGGAAGGACGATGAGATTTACGGTTTTCTGACGGGCGCCCTGAAGAAGAAGACTTTTTTCAGAAGGGCAAAGAATTACGAAAATCGCGCCTGCGCGGCATATTGTCTCGGTCTTATGGGCAATTCCGATGCCCTTCCCCTTCTTCAGAAATTCCGGAATGACGGCAACAAGATGCTGAAGGAATTCGTTTATACGGCGATCAAGAGGATAGAGTATGGACAGTAGGGAAGAAGTCGAACTGTTCAGGACCGCGAAAGATCTGATCAATCAGCTTTCAGTGGTTTTGCGCACCTCTCATATTCACAATCCGAACAATATAGCCGTTACGACGGTAATCGACAAACTCGTTCCCATGATTAATCATCTTGTCGGTTCCGAGAGGATGATAGTGCTTGAGTTGAGGGGCGAATTCTTCTATATCAATGACTTCAGGATACGGTACTCCCTTGAGTACCTGCTCAATTTTGACTTTCTGGTAAGGGAATTCAGAAAAAGGGAATTGGGAAGCCTTGTTTTCAAGGGCAAGATTACGCCCGAGGATATAAAGAAGTTTGCGAAGGCATTTGTGGCATCAACCTTCTCCGAGAAAGCCTTCGAAACAATTGAAGACATGACTTCCGAAATCAATAATGTATCTGTGGAGAGATTAAAGAAGATTGTGGAGGACGATTCCCTGGAACCGAGGAAGATGATCAAGAAGACATATTTCAATGCCGTTTCCTTCACCAGGGGAGTTATAAACAAGATCAAGAGCGGCGAGAAGGTCAACATAAAGAAGGCCAAGAGGGTAGTGGAGACGATGGTTGACCAGATACTGGAACAGGAGCAGCTTCTGCTGGGAATGACGGCTATAAAGGATTACGACGAATACACCTATTATCACTCCGTAAATGTCAGCATTCTTTCGATTGCACTGGCGCAGCGGCTCGGCATGAACAGAAAACTGCTTACCGAACTCGGAATGGTAGCTCTCTTCCATGACATAGGGAAGATGGACATCCCCTATGAGATCCTGAACAAGCCTACAAACTTTACTCCTGAAGAATGGGATATCATCAAGAAACATCCGGTCCGGGGCGTGAGGACACTGCTGAAACTGAAGAAACTTGACGCATTGACCATAAGATCGGCGATAGTGGCTTTTGAGCATCACTTGAACTTTGATCACACCGGTTACCCCAGGGTAAGAAAGAATGTCGAACTTGATTTTTTCACGCGCATAGTCAGTCTTGCAGACCAGTATGACGCCATGACGTCGTCAAGGGTCTACTCGAGAATTCCCATGTCGCCCGACAAGGCTTTGAGTATAATGATGGAACGGGCGGGCAGTCAGCTCGACCCGCTGCTTTTCAAGTTCTTCATCAATATGGTAGGCGTATTCCCGATCGGGACTCTGGTCATGCTGAATACAAGGGAACTGGGGCTTGTGTATGAGAGCAACCAGCTGTTTCCCGACAGACCCCGGGTGATGATAATAACCGACAACAAGGGAAACAGGACGGAAAGGCGCGTCATCGATCTTGCCGAGAAGAACTTTGAGGACAGATATCTCCGCTCGATAATAAAGACAATGGATCCGAACAAATACAAGATCAACCTTGCAGAGTATTTGCTGTGAAGCCCGGTTTCGCCCCGCAGGCGGCCCGTCAGAACCTGAACCAGCGTCTTTTCGTTTTAAGACCGGCAAAAAAATGTCTGAGGTCGCGAAGGAGTTTGTTGGTTTCGTCCTGAGTCTTTCTGATCTCGGACAGGGCCTTCATTTCACTACTCATGGCCGAGAATGATTCCCTCAGCGAGTTCAGGATTTCGCGGATCTTTTCGACCTCCCCGGCTATGCGGTCTACACTTGCCTGGGAAACAGATGCAGCCCCGCTTCCTCCCACGGCGGCCTCAGCTCTCTTTTGGCGATCTCCGAATTCCGTCCTGGAATCCTGCAGAGGGATTGTTTCCTCCTGACGGGTCCGGGGTCTAATCTTTTCCACTGAGGGCCCAGACGCCGGAGGAACGGCTGACGCTTCTCGTTCTGCCCTCCCGTAAACCGGTTTGTGAGAAACGGGCGGAGGGGAAGGGGGTGCCCCCTTACTTTCCTCCGCAGGTTCGATTGCAATCTTGTGTTTTTTCGAGATATGCTGGAGCAGAAGTTTTGAAATCAGTCTGAAAGCGTCTTCTACGCCCGTACCGTCGATGGCCTTGCCTTCAAGGACGTGGTGATTGCCGACGTTGAGGTCTCCGTTCAGTTCTTCAATGGAAGCGATATCTTTCAGGTCTCTTTTGTTGTATTGAAATACGACCGGAATTTCCTCCGGGTCAATATTGTTGGCGAGCAGATTCTCCCTCATATTGTTCCGGCTCTCTATGTTCTGGTCTCTCATTTCACGCTGGGAATCGGCGACAAATACCACGGCATCAGCGCCCTTGAGAACGATACGCCTTGTCGCATTGTATCTCACCTGTCCGGGAACCGTATAGAGTTGAAAACGCACCGAAAAATCTCTTATCTTTCCCAGCTCCACAGGGAGAAAATCAAAGAAAAGTGTTCTGTCCGCCTCCGTGGACAGTGAAAGCAGTTTGCCCTTTGAGGACGCATTGAGGACAGAGTGGAGATACTGAAGGTTCGTCGTTTTTCCACTCAGCCCGGGCCCGTAATAGACTATTTTCAGGGTTATTTCTTTGGTCGCGTAATTGAAAAGTGCCATTTCTTTATCCTATAGCATAGACGCCGTTGCGCGTCTGGTATTTTACCCTGTACATAGCCTCATCGGCCAGACGCAACAGGTCTTCCTTTGACTGTGCACTTTCAGGGTATGAAGCCACTCCGAAGCTCGCGGTCAGGCGGAGGGAATACCCCTCCTTTTTCAGAAATATGTTCCGTTCGATGGACTTCCTTATCCTCTCGGCGATCTGCACCGCCGAGGAAGGCGCCGTCTGGGGAAGGACGACCACGAATTCGTCTCCTCCGTAGCGGGCCACTATATCGATAGTCCTCAGGCTTGCTATGAGGAGCTGCCCCATTTCAACCAGCAGTTTGCTTCCCACAAGGTGACCGTAATTGTCGTTTATGAGTTTGAAGTGGTCAATATCCATGAATATCAGGGACAGCGATGAGCTGTGCCTCCTGCATCGGGCCAATTCTATAGTCAGGGTCCTGTCCAGGTAACGCGTGTTAAATAGTTTGGTAAGGTCGTCCGTGACGGAGAGTTCGGCCATTCTCTGGTAAAGAGAGGCCCTCTCTATGGCGATGGCGGCATGGTCCACCAGCCTCATGAGCAGGTTCAGGTCTTCTTTGGTGAAGGGCTCGCCCGTTGTCTTGTTTATGATTTCCAGGACTCCCAGGGTGGAGCCTTTGCTCCTGATAGGAACGCACATGAGAGATTTTGCTTTGTAATCGGCCTCCTTGCTGACTCTCGGGCGAAACCTCTCGTCCATGGAAACATCGGGAACTACGACCGGAATACCTTCCTGTGCGACCCAACCCGCTATACCCTCGCCGAGTTTCAGCCTTATCTTCCTGATCTTTTTCCTGTCTTCCTTCCTGCCCGTCGTTTTCTCAAAAACGATCTCTCCGGTTTCCTCATCCACAAGGAATATGGACCAGGTCTCGGCCTTTATCAGTTTCTTCGCCTTCTTCATCATTGCCGTGAGAACGTCGTCCAGTTCGAGCGACAACGTCAGGGTCTTGCTGACCTCATCGAAAAATTCCATCTCCCTCGCAAGTTCGTCGACTCTCCTTCTCAGTTGCGAGTTCTCGTCTATGATTTCCTTCTCCTTCAATGCCCTTTTCATAAGAAATTCCAGTTCCCGGACAGAGGGACCGACCGCGGGAAAGACCTGTGGATATTTCAGCCACGGTGCGAACCCCCTGAAGGAATTTGTTTCCGAAAACACGATCTTCGGAATGTCCCTGAAGCGCGTTATGAATTCCCTGAAAGAGGCTTCCGCCCTCTGGTCCTTGTCCACTATTATAAGGTCGGGCCTCTCCCCGGTCCTGTACATGGCATGATTGAGGGACTTGAATTTTAACGCAGATGTGTCTTTTGCCGCGAGGAACTGTTTACTGCTCTTCTCCAGGGAATCGAGACCTATAAAAAATATCTTAGTCATTAACCCCGCAGCATTTCTTGTATTTCTTGCCGCTGCCGCAAGGACAGGGTTCGTTGCGTCCCGTTTTCTTCCCCCGCGTAACCGTCTGTACCGCGCCTCCCTCCCCGCGGTTGTAAATCAAACGCGTCTTTCTGCTCTGCCTCCTCAACACGTCCTCCTGATCCCTCTGTATCTGGATCTTGAAGAGCCTGGTGACCACCTCGGTCGAAATCCTGGCGGACATCTCCGCAAACATTTCAAATGCCTCTTTCTTGTACTCCACGAGGGGATCCCTCTGGCCGTACCCCCTCAATCCTATACCTTCCTTTAAATGATCCATGGCGAGCAGATGATCTTTCCACTGCGAGTCCACGACCTGGAGTATGAACATCTTCTCCAGGTAGCGCAGCATCTCACTGCCCAGTTCGCCTTCTTTCTCCTCATAAGCCTTCCTGACACCCGCCGAAAGCTCCTCTTTCACGGCCTCCACGGTTTCAGGAAGATCTCCCACCGCGACCGAGAAAATACTGTAAACCGAATCCCTTAATGTCTTCAGATCCCATTCGTCCACTTTTTCCGGGCAGTAGATTGAAAGGAGTTCGTCCAGGATCTCGTCCATCATGGACAGAATCCGCTCCTTCAGGTTCTCGCCCTGAAGGAGTTCCTTTCTGAATTCGTATATTTCCGTCCTCTGCTTGTTCATAACGTCGTCATATTCAAGCAGATGTTTTCTTATGTCAAAATTTTGCGATTCAACCCTCTTCTGCGCGTTCTCGATCGCCTTCGACACCATCTTGTTTTCTATGGGCACATCTTCCTCCATGCCCAGTTTTCCCATAAGGCCCGATATCTTATCGGAGCCGAAGATCCTCATCAGGTCATCTTCCAGGGAAAGGTAGAAACGGGAGGCACCGGGGTCGCCCTGCCTGCCGGAACGCCCCCTCAGCTGGTTGTCGATACGGCGCGACTCATGCCTCTCCGTGCCCATAATACGGAGTCCTCCTGCTGCCACCACCTTCTCCCGGTCGGCCAGGCACCTCCCTTCAGCTTCTTCGTAGGCCTTCTTCCATTCCTCGTCGGTAAACTCCGGTTTGTCGCCCAATATCTCTTTCGCTATCCCGGTAGGGTTGCCGCCGAGAATAATATCGGTACCCCTTCCGGCCATATTGGTCGCTATGGTCACCGCATGGCTCCTTCCGGCCTGAGAGATAATTTCCGCCTCTTTTTCGTGGTATTTGGCGTTCAGCACCGAGTGCCTGATTCCTTTCTTCTTGAGCAGGGCGCTCAGGTGTTCGGACTTTTCTATGGAGATAGTGCCTACCAGTACGGGCTGCCCCTTCTTGTGCAGTTCCTCTATTTCATTCACGACCGCGGTGAATTTTCCCCTCTCGGTCTTATAGATCGAGTCGGGATGGTCCTTCCTGATCATGGGCATGTTGGTGGGCATGACGAGCACGTCCAGATTGTATATTTTTGCAAACTCCTCCGCCTCCGTCAAGGCCGTCCCGGTCATTCCGGCCAGTTTCCCGTACATTCTGAAATAGTTCTGGAAGGTGATCGTCGCCAGCGTCTGATTTTCACTGGCTATCTTGACGCCCTCTTTAGCTTCCACGGCCTGGTGCAGCCCGTCGGACCAGCGCCTCCCGGGCATCAGCCTGCCCGTAAATTCGTCGACAATGATTACTTCACCGTCTTTTACCACATAGTCAACGTCTCTCTTGAAGAGGGCGTGGGCCTTCAGTCCCTGCTGTATGTGGTGAACGAGTTCGATGTTCGAAGGGTCATAGAGATTGCCGGCGCCCAAAAGCCGTTCCGCCTT